>JAXHVG010000150.1:0-10420 GCA_034189245.1 Caldifarciminota bacterium | reverse complement strand
AATGCCCTGTTTATATTACCCATGACTACCGGGAGACGCGATCCCACCGCCCAGTGGAGCATTTCATGCATCAATGCAAGCCCTTGCGCCGATGTGGCTGTAAATGTACGGGCTCCTGCAGCAGCTGCTCCTATGCATGCAGCCATTGCGGAATGCTCTGATTCAACTTTTATGAATTCAGCATCCAATGTGCCGTCTGAACAGAATTCAGAGAGCAGTTCAACAACCTGTGTCTGCGGTGTGATGGGATATGCTGCAATGACATTGACTTTGGATGAGACAGCTCCGTATGAAAGGGCATGATTCCCCATAATTACTTTCTGATTACTCATTTTTCCTCCTCGACCATTGTTATAGCATCAACGGGGCATTCCTCCGCGCATATAGAACAGCCCTTGCAGAATTCATAGTCAATATCAGCTTTGCCGTTCTCATCAACGATAATGGACATATCCGGACAGAATTTCCAGCATATGCCGCAGGCAGTGCATTTTCCCTTGTCAACTACCGGTCTCTCATTTCTCCAAGTGCCTGTCTTGTTGTAGCGTGTTGTTCCAAGGGATTTTGCCATATCAGGAAGATCGCCTGCATTTTCAAATATAATTTTATCTCCTTCCTTTTTCATAATAGATCTCCTTATTGTATAGTTGTTTCAAAAGCATCTTTGGTTGCTTTGGCGTTCTCTTCAGGTTTAACGGGCACTTCATCCTTTACTGCATCTATAACTGATTCCAGTTTTACGAATCCCGTGACCTTTGCAAATGAACCGAGTATTGCCGTATTAACAATCGGAGAAACCTTTGAACCCAGACGGTTTTCAAGAGCAATACCTGTTGCATCAACAGTTGCTATAGTTGAATCTTCAACATCCAGTTCAATGTCCTTCGGTTCTCTTTTGGAATTGATGATAATGTAACCGCCGGGCTTAAGGCCGCCTGTTATATCAACAGCAGCAATAAGCGTGGGTTCCAGAACTATCAAATGCTGCGGTTCATAGATCTTTGACCTGTTATTGATAGGTTTATCGGATACCCTGAGGAAAGCTGTCACAGGTGCTCCCCTTCGTTCCACCCCGAATTCGGGGAATGCCTGTACATATTTGCCTTCCTTGGCGAATGCATAGGCAAGTATCTTGGAAGCGACAACAGAGCCCTGGCCTCCTCTTCCGTGAATCCTTATTTCAAGCATTATGCCTCCTTATATTAATTACTTATATTCCCTGGCTTCTTCTTCTCCTGTCAAAACCCTGTATCCGCCCATTGCCAGGGCATTCATTTCATCCTCTCCGGGATATACATATATATCTCCGAGGAAGGATATCATTTCCTTTATCCAGTTAATGAAATCTTTATCATTTGCAAGACCGCCTGTTATGGCTATGCCGTCAATATCACCCTTGAGCACAGCAGCTGAAGCACCGACCCATTTGGCAATATTATAAGCCATTGCCTTATAGACAAGTGCCGCTTTCTCGTCACCTGCCTTGACCCTGTCTTCAACCTCACGCATATTGTTGGTTCCCAGATGAGCCACAATTCCCGCATTGCCTGCCAGTCTCTTATTTAATGCCCTATCATCAAGATCCGTCTCACTGACAAATCTTATAAGTCCCGCAGCAGGCACACTGCCGGCCCGCTCCGGTGCAATGGGGCCGTCGCCATTGAGCGCATTATTCACATCAATCACCTCACCCCTGCGGTGAGCTCCTATTGATATACCGCCTCCGAGGTGCACTACTATTAGATTAATATCCTTATACGGCTTGCCTATATCATCAGCACATCTTCTTGCGACTGCCTTTTGATTCAGTGCATGGAATATGGAATGTCTCTTTATCTCGGGGAATCCGGTGACCTTAGCAATATCCTCCATTTCGTCAACCACAACAGGATCAACAATATAAGAGGGTTTGCCTGTCTCATTCTCAAATTCATGGGCAATCATGCCGCCCAGATTGGACGCATGCTCGCCCAGAGGGGAATGTTTAAGGTCTTCAAGCATTGTCTTGCTCACCCTGTATGTTCCTGATGGTATTGGTTTGACCAGGCCGCCTCTGCCGACAAAACAGTCAAAATCCCCTATGGCGAAATCATTCTCCTCAAGGTTTTTCTCTATTGCCTCTCTTCTCAGTTCATATTGATCAACAATATGGGGATATGGTGCAAGTGCTTCCTCCGAATGACTAATTGTCTTCTTGAATACCTCCCGGTTATCCTCAAATACAGCAATTTTGGTTGATGTTGAGCCCGGATTGATTGCAAGAATTCTTTTCATTACCACTCCTTTGTTGATTGAAATAATTAAATAAAATATATCATATCACTTTTTTCTGTCAACAATGTCACTGTCTGCATAATTTTAACGATTTTCAGAACAGTCCGCTTATTCTGCCGTCTTTATCAATAGTCATCTTCTCGGCAGCAGGATTACTCGGCAAACCGGGCATTGTCATTATATCTCCTGCATATACAACAATAAACTCAGCACCTGCATCAACCCTCACATCCTTTATTTCTATGTCAAAGCCCTCAGGCCTGCCCTTGATATGGGGCTCATCTGTAAATGATTTCTGCGTCTTGGCAATGCATACAGGCAGATGACCGTAACCCCAATCAGATATGGTCTTTATCTTTCTTCTTATCTTTCTTGTCATTGTAATGGAGCCGGCACCATATATCTTTTTGGCAATCTTTTCAATTTTCTCCTCAATTTCGTCTTCACTTTCATAAGTGAAACGGGCAGTGCCTGAATCTTCAGATAATCTCTTCACTGCTTCTGCCAGCTCAATAGCCCCCTCAGAACCGCCTGACCATGAATCAGTAATCACACATTCTGTTTCCGTTTTCTCAACCAGTGACTTGAGCCTGGATATCTCACTGTCATCATCGCCCGAGAATCTGTTGAGTGCAGCAATAACCGGCCTGCCGAAACCCTTCATATTCTCAATATGCTTTTCCAGATTGACAATTCCCTTGTTAATAGCATCACTGTTCTTCTCATTGATGCTGCTGAGGGGCTGCCCGCCGTGATACTTCACTGCCCTCAGTGTGGCTACAATAACTACACTGTCAGGCGGTTCCATTCCCGCCTGTCTTGAGACAATATTGAAGAATTTCTCTGCACCGAGATCACTGCCGAAACCTGCTTCCACAACAACATAATCAGATACCCGCCTTGCAATATCAATAGCAATAATTGAATTGGTGCCGTGTGCGATATTGGCAAATGGACCTGCATGTATTATAGCCGGATTTTTCTCCAGTGTCTGCACGAGATTGGGTTTTATGGCATCCTTGAGGAGTACTGCCATTGCATCGGAGCATTCCAGTTCCCTGGCAAATACAGGGTCATTGTCATGATTTACTGCAACAATGACATTGCCGAGCCGTCTCTTCAAATCATCTATATTCTTGCATAATCCCAGTATTGCCATAATCTCCGATGATGCGGTGATTTCAAACCTGCTCTGTCTTATCTGTCCTGCAGCTTCACCCAGACCAATGACAATATCACGGAGAGCCCTGTCATTCATATCCAGAACCCTGTGCCACAGTATGCCTTTTGGTTCAATACGCAGTTCATTGCGTCTGGAATAATCATTGTCAAGCACTGCTGCCAGGAGATTGTGGGCTGCAGTGACTGCATGCATATCGCCTGTAAAATGGAGATTGATATCCTCCATGGGGACAACCTGCGAGTACCCGCCGCCTGTAGCTCCTCCCTTTATACCGAACACAGGGCCCAGTGAGGGTTCACGAAGTGTAACAATGCTCTTTGCATCTATTTTATTGAGTGCATCATTGAGACCTATGGCAACAGTTGTCTTGCCTTCACCTGCAGGTGTGGGATTCATGGATGTAATGAGTATGGTCTTTGCCTTCTTCTCGCCCCTCTCCTTGATATCCAGTTTCAGTTTTGCCTTGTACTTGCCGTAATTCTCCAATTCATGTTCTTCTATACCGAGCTTTGAGGCAACTTCATTTATATGAAGCATCTTATTGCTCAAGGCAATTTCCAGATCCTTTTTCATATTATCCCCCTTTTTTTGCTATTTGAATATGAAGCGCATTACATCATTGTAAGTCACAAAAATAATCAGTGCAATGAGTATAATGAGACCAATCTGCTGATAGATAAGCATAAATCTCTCGGTCGCTCTCTTCCTGAATATACCCTCTACTGCATAGAGCAGAATATATGAACCGTCCAGCGGCGGGAATGGTATGAGATTGAATATGCACAGATTGAGTGAGAAGAATGATACAAACAGAAGAAGTGCGTCCATTCCCCACTGAATATTCTGCCCTATCATTGAATATATTGCTATAGGTCCGCCGACCATTTTCATGGACATATTGCCTGTAAAGAGCATGCCTATGAATTTGATTATTGATACTGTGAGAAAAGCCATTCTGTCCCATGCCATACCGACACCTTCAAAGAGGCCGGGATATTCCTTCATACTGACATATTCAACACCGATATATCCCCTGTAGGCCACTGTATCATTATCCATTGTCTCCATCTTTTCAGGCACAATTGACATTGGAAACATCTCTTCATTTCTGAGGATCACTATCTCTGTTTCCTCACTGTATTTCCCTTCAAGCTCCCGGGATATATCACGCCAGTCATTGATTCTCACAGAATCAATGTATATGATTTTGTCACCCTCTCTTATTCCCGACTTTTCAGCCGGTGTGCCCTTAATGACCTTGCCTATTACAGGTTCAATTCTGGGTATGAGGGCGAATTCCTCGGGGTCTTCAATTGTAATGGAGAGAGTTATTTCCTCACTGCCTCTCATTACAGTGATTTCATTCTCTCTACTCCAATCAATATTCTCGTATATATCATTGAACTTGTCTATTTGTACATTATTTACTGATATGATTGAATCACCTTGTACCAGAGCCCCAGCATCACTGCCGCGGGTATCAGACAGAGGAGCATTGGGTAAATTCACTGTACCAAACCCCACTGTCACAATGTATATAATGAGAAAGGCAAGAATGAAATTTGAAAAGGGACCTGCAAAAATAATAAGAATTCTCTGCCATACGGGTTTGCTGAGAAACTCCCTCTTGTCACCGGAATACTCCCCTGGATCCATGCCCTTCATCTTCACATAGCCGCCGAATGGAAATAGTGATATCCGGTAGTCAGTTCCCCTGAATGTCTTTCCTATGAGACGTTTGCCGAATCCTATGGAAAATATGGGAGCATCCACATTGAATATTTTAGCCGGAATGAAATGGCCTGCTTCATGGACAAGCACCATTATGCCCAGAACAATGATAAGTACAATAAATGTCATATTAAACCTCTACTAAGCCGGCTGTTTGTCTCGCTTTTTCTTCTGACTGTATAATACTGTCAATTGTGCATTCTTCAGGCGGATTATGCATATTAACCGTTTTCTCAACAATATCCGTTATCTGATTGAATCTGATATCACCTGATACGAATCTCTCCACAGCCGCTTCATTGGCTGCACTGTAAACAGCTGTATATGTGCCGCCTTTCTCAAGACAATAATAGGCAAGTTCAATAGCCCTCTTCTGTTTACCTGCAACCCTGAAAAATTCAAGCGGACCGTCTTTGGCCAAGTCAAGTTTTTTTATCATCTGTATATTGGAAATATCCGGGTAGAGCATTGCATACTGTATGGGCAGAACCATGTCGGGATATGCCATATGAGCTGCCGAGCTGCCGTCACTGAATACTGATATGCCGTGAACAATGGACTGCGGATGTATCAATACTTCTATCTTTTCCGCCGGCAGGTTGAAAAGATAGGATGCTTCAATTACCTCAAGCCCCTTGTTCATCATTGTTGAACTGTCAACAGTAACCTTGCTTCCCATATCCCATACAGGGTGATTGAGAATATCATCCTTTTCAAGATCCATTGTATTTTTTCTGAATGGTACACCGCCGGAGGCAGTTATAATGATATGGTCCAGTGCATTCTCTTTGAATCCTTCAATTAATTGCCATAATGCACTGTGCTCACTGTCAATGGGCATAATGCGCGCCCCGGGGTACTGTTCAAGCATACTGTTGATTATCATGCCGTATGCTACAATGGTCTCCTTGTTGGCAAGTGCTATATCCTTTCCCCTCTTTATAGCTTCATATGTTGCCGGGAATCCGGCAGAACCGACAAGTGCATTGACCATAATATCATAGTCAGTATTCTTTGCCAGATATACATTGACATCACTTACTGTGAGCTCACTGCCGCCGGTTTCAACACTTCCCGATTGATTGATGCCGCTGTATTCTACACCGAATTCTTCTTTTATCTTTTTTATCTCATCAATACTTGTATTGGCTGATATACCTGCAATCTTGAACTTGTCACTGTACTGTCTTATCACCTTTAATGTGCTTGTTCCAATGGAGCCTGTTGCCCCCAGAAGCAGTACTTTTTTCATCAGAGCCTCGGTATGAGAATGAATATATAGTAGTAGTACAGCATAGGCAGTGCAAAGAGAATACTGTCAAATCTGTCAAGCACCCCGCCGTGTCCCGGCAATGTGTTGGCAGTATCCTTCATTTCAGCATCCCTCTTCATAGCGGATTCAACAAGATCACCAGCAAGACCTGCGGATGCAGCGAGAATGCCGAGCAGAATAATATCAATAGGATTAATGCAGGGCAGCCAGAGATATCTGAATATCATAGTAGTTACAATAGTGAATATCATTCCGCCGAAGAATCCCTCATATGTCTTGGACGGGCTGATACGGGGTATAATTTTGTGCCTGCCTATTGTCATGCCTATGAGATATGCGCCTGTATCTGACATCCATACAAGAAATAGGGTGAGAAAGAACAGTATGGATGAATCAAATGTATCCCTGCTGAGTCTCTGCACCAGCAGTATATGCCCGCCGAGCCATCCTGTGTAGATAATGCCGAATATTGTTGATGACATATGAAGAATAAAGAGCCGGTTGTCTTTTCTTGTCATCTCATTGACAGCAAGTACGATTATTATTGTTGTAAGGAAGAAATATGCTTTTGTAGGTGCTGTGAAATACATGACCATTGCTATGAGAACAGAGCCGGCTATTCCGACCTTGAAATACGGTTCCAGACCCTTTGCCTCAAGTACATAGAAGAATTCATAAGCCAGTACTGCAATGAGTCCGGCTGAAAAGAACAGTACCGGAAGACTGCCGTAATCAAAGAGCAGGAGGATAAATGGTGTAAACAGAAAGGATGTAATCAGTCTCACAATGAGATTATTATTCTTTAATTTCTCCAAACTTCCTTTCCCTTGTTTGATATTCTTCTATTGCATTATCCATGGCATCTTCATCAAAATCAGGCCAGAGAAGGGGTGATACATAGATCTCCGCATAAGCACCCTGCCAGAGAAGAAAATTGGATATCCTCATTTCATCAGCAGTCCTTATCAGAAGGTCAACATCGGGAAGGGAGGGTTTATAAAGATAATCCCGGAACCGGTCTTCATCAATACTGCTTACGGATTGCCGCATTATTCTACTGCATGCATCAACAATCTCCCTTCTGCCCCCGTAATCAATTGCAAGAACAAGATTAAGCCCCGTATTCTCTTCCGTCTCCTTCTCTGCATTCTCCATTTTTTTCAGCAATGTCCCGCCGAGACGGTCTCTTCTTCCTATGAAATCAATTCTCACATTATTCTTATTCAGTTCAGAGACCTCTTTGTCCAGGAGTGATGAAAACATTCTCATCAAAGTATTGACTTCCCTTTTCGGTCTGTTCCAGTTTTCTGTTGAGAATGTGAAGAGTGTGAGATGCTTGATACCCCTGCGGGCTGAATGCTTCACTATCCTGCGCACATTTTCAGCTCCCTCTCTGTGGCCGAATGTCCGCTTCTTATTGCGCTTCTTTGCCCATCTGCCGTTACCGTCCATGATAATGGCAATATGCACGGGTAAACTGGATTTATTCACTAACTTTCCATTATTTCCTTTTCTTTCTTGTCAAGCAATTTGTCTATATCTTCAATATGTTTATCAGTGAGTTCCTGTATTTTCTTCTCCAGTCTCTTTTCATCATCCTCCGGTATATCACCGTTATTCTTCGCTGTTTTCAATTCATCCATGGCATCCCTTCTGATATTCCTCACGGCAATCCTGCTTTCCTCTGCAATCTGTTTGAGTGTCTTTATGATCTCTTTGCGCCTCTCCTCAGTGAGTGGAGGTACAGCAAGACGTATGATATTGCCGTCATTATTGGGTGTGAGTCCTATATTGGCTTTCTGTATCTCTTTTTCAATACCATTTATAACTGTCTTGTCCCACGGCTGAACCACAATGAGCCTCGGCTCTGGAGTGGATATATTGGCAACCTGATTGAGGGGTGTCTTCGTACCGTAATAATCTATGACTATACCGTCAAGCAGTGACGGTGTAGCTTTGCCTGTTCTTATTCTGGTCAACTCACTCTTGTAATTATCAACAGTTTTCTCCATTCTTTCATTGGTCTCTTTCTGAATTCTTTCTTTCATTATGCCTCCTTGTTTTAAGAAACAAGAGTTCCTATTTCTTTACCTTCCAGTATCCCCACAAGATTGCCTTCCTTCATTATATTAAAAACAATTATCGGGATATTATTCTCCTTACTCAGTGATATTGCGGTCATGTCCATTACCCTCAGTTCATCCTTTATCACATTGGAGTACTCTATCCTGTTGAACTTCTTTGCACTCTTATCCGTCACCGGGTCTTTGTTGAATACACCATCAACCTTTGTTCCCTTGAGAACAACATCAGCGTCAATCTCCACTGCCCTCAGTACGGAAGCAGTGTCCGTTGTAAAGAAGGGATTCCCGGTTCCGCCTGTAAATATTATTATTCTGTTCTTATTGAGATGAGATATTGCCTTTCTCCTTATAAACGGCTCTGCGACCTGGCTCATATTGATTGCTGTCATCATTCTTGTCCTGCAGTCATTCTGTTCCAGCATATCCTGAAGCACCATCCCATTGATTACTGTTGCCAGCATACCGGTATAATCGGCTTTGACCCTGTCAATGGATAATTTTTCAACGAGCTGTTTGCCTCGTATGATATTGCCTGCCCCAATGACAATGGCAACATCAGCGCCCATTCTATGAATCTTTACAATGTCCTCAACAAGTGTTTTCAAGGCTTTCTTTGAGAAGATACCCTCCTCATTACCGGACAGTATCTCTCCGCTGAGCTTGAGGAGTACGCGTTTGTACTTCAATTTATCGGTTTTCACCCTATTCCCCTATCTTGAATAACGCAAATCTGTTTACAACAATATTCTCACCGAATTTTGCAATATTCTCCTTCACATACTCTTCAACTGTCTGACCGTCCTGTCCGCCGAAAAACTCCTGCTTGAGAAGGCAATTCTCCTCATAGTATTTTTCAACCTTGTTCTCAACAATCTTGTCAATGATATTATCCGGTTTGCCTGCCTTCTTCATCTGCTCTTTATATATATCCTTTTCTTTCTCAATGACCTCATCAGGCACATTTTCCGGTGAGACGTATTCAGGTTCCACAGCACCTATGTGAAGAGCTATTTCATGTACAAAATTCTCAAATTCCTTATTGCCTGCAACAAAATCCGTTTCACAGTTCACCTCAACAAGCACACCGAGTTTATTATTGTGATGTATGTATGAATGCACTATGCCTTCCTCTGCTGTCCTGCCGGACTTTTTTGCTGCTTTTATAAGGCCCTCTTTCCGCAATTTCTGAACTGCATTTTCCACATCGCCCTCTGTGGCTTCCAGTGCCTTCTTGCATGCCATTATACCGAGTCCTGTTTTATTCCTCAGCTCTTTTATCTTATTCATATCTACTTTCATTTGTCCTCCTGTTTCCTTTTGTCCTTGCTTTGGGACCTATCCTGTTTTTCCCTGCGGGCTTTTTTCTCATCTTCCTTGTTCTTCCTCATCATCTTGCCCATATTAACTGCATTGTTCATAACCTTTGTAATAAGTTCAATGGATTTAATAGCATCATCATTGCCGGGGATGGGAATATCAATGCTGTCAGGATCGGAATTTGTGTCAGTGATTGCAATAACGGGAATACCGAGAAGATTGGCTTCGTGAATTGCAATATGATGTTTCTTCGTATCTATCACGAATATTGCATCAGGGGTTCTCTTCATATCAATAACCCCGTCAAGAAATTTCTTTTTCTTGTTAAGATTTCTTTCCACCTGCAGTTTTTCTTTCTTGACGAGATGATCATAACCGCCTGTAGCAAGTTTCTTCTCATCATCCTTCATCTTCCTCAATGTCTTCTTCACTGTCTTGAAATTTGTGAGAAGTCCACCAGGCCATCTTTCATGAATATAGAAAGCACCGCAATCCTCAGCTTCCTGCTTTATGATATCCTTTGCCTGTTTTTTTGTACCGACAAATATCATATCCCCG
>JAXHVG010000015.1:0-5638 GCA_034189245.1 Caldifarciminota bacterium | reverse complement strand
ATGATGATGATTATTTTATTAACAAGAAAGGTACATCCCTTATTACCGGTTTTGCATCCCAAAATCACCGTGATGCTTTTGTTCTATGCGGAAAGGCAAAACACACTGATGACCTGAACCGGTTCACTATTCCCCCTGATTTTGAATTAATTGAAAGAAAAGATATCACCCTTATCTGAAACACCAAAGAAAATGCATTTCCATATCAGAGGATAGATAGTAAAGAGCATTATAACCTGCTCTGAACATAAATTGCATGATAAAGTATTCTGTCCAAATCCCAGGTCCGGTAGTTGCATAGGTTGCACAAGTAATAAATGCATTTCAAGAGATGGTGATACTCATCTGGCTAAAGTCAACCATTATTTAATTTATATAAACAATACTGGTTTCTGTTCTGCAACCTATGCAACTACCGGACCTGGGATTTGGAGTGTACTGTCATGGATTCGGGGGAATGGGGTATTATATATATATATTTAATACTTGAAAAATATTATCATATGTGTTTTAATTATTAATTATACTAATGCTTAGGAGGAACAATGGAAAAGAAAGAAATAGTTGATGCCTTAAGTGAGGTTCTGGATCCTGAAATAGGAATGGATATTGTAACACTGGGACTCATATACGACATAGAGATTGAAGACAGGAAGATAAACATTGACATGACTTTGACATTTCCCGGATGCCCTCTTGCCAATATAATGGTGAATTCTGCAAAAGAGAAGATTGAATCACTGGAAGATGTGACTGAAGTAAATATCAATCTTGTATTTGAACCGCGGTGGGAACAGTCAATGGTATCTGAAGATAATTACAAGAAATTACTGGAAAATGACAAGTAATAAGCGTTTTCTCATGCTTCTGGCAGCAATGATTATAATAATAATATTCATGCTGCTTGCAGCCAGACCCCTCACATTCTTTTCAAAGAGGGAGATATCGGATGATGCTGCCTATATACTCAAATTTACTCAAATATGCAGGGATATTGATGAGTATTACCTAAGTTCCGGCAGATATCCCAAGACACTGGATGAATTACCGTATAAGCCCAAAGACACACTGGATTCATTATTTGAGTATTCAGCCACATACAATCATTTCACATTCAAAACCCGTTTCCCTGTTGACAGCAGTATTCTCATCATGACCCCGGACACATTGATAAAACAGAAAATTGAAGGACTATCGGATGAAGAATAGAACATGGGCTGAGATCAATCTTGATCATCTTATAAATAATCTTAAGAAAATAAAGCAGTTCCTCAAAGAGGATACCTTGATACTGGCTGCTGTCAAAGGCAATGCATACGGGCATGACAGTGTTGTTGTTTCCGAGGAGCTTTCTGAGCATATTGACTATTTCGGTGTTGCATCAGTTGATGAGGGCATTGAGCTGAGAAAGAACAGTATATACAAACCCATTCTGGTTCTCTCACCCACACTGACAGATGATATTGAGAGAATAATTCATTATGACCTTATTCCCAATATACACACTGTTGGTTATGCAGGCGCATTTTCACAGTACTGTAATAAACATGGACTTATAAGACCGGTCCATATTGAAATTGACACGGGAATGAACAGGACAGGCATAGACTACAGGGAAGCATTTGACTGCATCAAAGAGATATCATCAATGAGTAATATCACAATAGAGGGGATATTCTCCCATTTTGCCGAAGCTGAAAAAGATACGGGCTTTGCTATTGAACAAAAACAGAGATTTGATATAATTACAGATAGATTAAAAGAAGAAGGTATTGATTTTAGAAGCCTGCATTTTGCAAATTCGGCAGCAATAGTCAATCAGGATAATATTGACTATAATATGGTGAGACCGGGTATCATGATTTACGGTCATTATGCTGATGAATCATTGAAAGACAAGATTGATCTCACACCTGTAATGACCCTCAAAACTCGTGTATGTCAGGTCAAAATTTTAGAAAAGGGCGACACAGTGAGTTACAAACGGTCATTCAGAGCTGACAGAAGAATGAAAATTGCAACAACTCTGATAGGATACGGTGACGGATACTCACGGCTTCTGTCAAACAGATCACAGATGTATGTTAATGGTAAAAAGGCTAATGTCATAGGCAAGGTCTGCATGGACCTCACGATGCTTGATGTCTCACACATTGAAGATATCAAACCGGGAGATGAAGTGGAGGTATTCGGTGAAACCATATCAGTAGATGAACTGGCCGGTATTTCCGGGATGATAAATTATGAAATACTAACAGGTATTGGCCCCCGTGTCCCGCGGATTTTTCTTAAAAACAATAAAATATACAAGATGAAAAATATTATGGCAAATGCCAATAACAGGAGGAACAATGAGTAAGGATTCTGAAATCACTCTGATGGATGTTGTAAATCCATTCTATACACAGGCTCTTGTCTTTATGGGTGTAATGAATATACCTGATATGGAGACCAAGAAGGACCTAAAGTTGGCAAAGCGCTCAATTGACACTATTGAATTTCTCAAGAATAAAATGAAGGGGAATCTTGAAAAGGAAGAGGAAAAACAAATTGACGAAATTCTGATGCAGATGCAGATGCTCTTTGTCAAAGCCAAAGAAGAAAAAAATAATCCCGAAAGTAAAGAAGATAACGGGGAGGAAAAGTGAAAAAGATATTCCTTTTATCATTAATCATTCTTATACTGGGCACAGCTGTATTTGCCCAGAGGGTTCACATTGTCAAAAAAGGCGACACATTGTGGGATCTTGCAGGATTCTACTATGATAACCCTTTCCTGTGGAGAAAGATATACAATGCCAATATGGACAAGATTGATGACCCGCACTGGATATATCCCGGGCAGGAGTTTCTCATTCCTGATATACCGGCAGATGTGACAATGACAGAGACAGAGATGCCTGAGGAGAGGACACCCCGTGAGGTTATTGTTGACAAATCCCCGAAGGAAGGTGATATCACTTATGACAGGGGTGACAAGGAAGAAACCCTGGCTCAAATCAAGCGTGTAAGGGAAGACATTAAGAAGATTGAGAAGACAAAGAGTATGAAAATATCCAATGCAGTCAATTATGCTGTTTCAAAGAAACTGGCTTTCAAAGCAGGTTATATTACTGAGACAGACCCGATGATTGGCAAACTGGGAGATCTCTATGACGGTTCACATTCCTATACGACAAATGAGAAGGCATATATCCAGCTTAATGATGAAACAGATGATATTGTCGGCAAGGAACTGATTGTTTATCAATGGGATAACCAGGTCAATACTGCTGATGGCGAGTACCTCGGTAAACATGTGAAAATATTCGGCACAATCAAGGTTGAAGGTATTGAGGACAATAAAGCCTACGGTACAATAAAATCAGCTTATGATGTAATGAGAAAGGGCTTCAGGGTCGCCTACTATACACCGCCCATAATTCCGCTGAATAATGCTTATCTAAAGGAAAACAAAGATATAAGGGCATCACTCATAGGCAAATCAGATACTGATATGCGTATCAATGAATTCAGTGTTGTTTTCACTGACATGGGTAAAGAGGATATGATCAATCACGGTGATGTCTTTACAATAATCAGGAAGAATGATGCAGGCCGTTACTATGCAGCAGGTGCTGTACAGATACTGGTTCCCTATGAAGGTTACTCTACTGCTGTTGTAATGTCCATCAAGGGCAATATTGACATAGCCCCTGTTGAAGAAATGAAATTGGCTTACAGGAATAAGAGCGCATTTCTCCTCAATCAGTATAAGCGTGTATCCGAAATGGAATCCGGACTCACTGAGGAAGTAACAGAGGAAGAGATTGCCGAGGAAGAGATCATGGAAGAAGAGGTAATCACAGAACCTGTTATAACTGAAGAGGAAGAGATTGAATTGATGGAAGAGGAAACAGTGATCACTGAAGAGACAATAGAGGAAGTAACTGAAGAAGAAGAAGAAGAAGAAGAGACAGTTGTTGAAGAGACAGAGGTAATTGAAGAGGAAGATGCTGTAGAAACAGAGGAAGAAGTTATTATTGAGGAAGAAGAGACAACAGAAGATGATTTCATTATTATTGAAGAAGAGAATACAGAGGATGAACCGCTTATTATAGAAGACGAGACAGAAGATGAATTCATAATTGAAGAGGAAGCTGTCCAGGATACTGAAGAAGATGGTTTTATTATTGAAGAGGAAGATGGCGGAGAGGATTCTGTTATTGTTGAAGGCGAAGATGAAATAATCATCATAGAAGAATAAGGATTAGATGAGCAGATACAAGAAACTTCTCAAGAAAAAAAAGAATAATCAGAAGGCGGTTTTAATAACCGCCTATGATTATGCTGCAGCAAAGATCATTGACGATTGTGATATTGATGCAGTGCTTATGGGTGACTCTGCAGCAATGGTGGCTCTCGGATATGAATCAACCATTGAGATATCACTGGATGAGATCGTCATGCTGGGCAGGGCTGTGCGCAGAGGTCTCACAAAACCGTATTATATTGTTGATATGCCCTTTCTCTCTTACCAGCCCTCACGGGAAGAAGCCATAAAGAATTGCGGCAGGGTGCTGAAAGAAACAAAATGTGACTCTGTCAAGATGGAGGGCGGCAGTGAGTATCTTGATATAATAAAGGCAGTTATTGAAACAGGCATACCTGTATGCGGTCATGTAGGCATGACTCCTCAGAGGCATAAGGTCTATAATGGCTATCCTGTGAAAGGACAGTCGCATGAAGAAGCTGTCAGAATAATAAAGGATGCCATTGAGCTTGAGAAGGCGGGCATATCAATGCTGATAATTGAAAATGTGCCTGACAGGATATCCTCATATATTACTGAAAACCTTAAGATACCCGTGTACTCCATAGGATGCGGCACTGAAACTGACGGTCAGATTATAGTTTATCATGACATCCTGGAGATGTTTGAGGGATTCAAACCGCGCTTTGTCAAGATATACGGCCATATATCAAAGAATATCAAGAAAGCTGTAAGCGATTATGCAGGCGATGTCAAACACGGAAAATTTCCCCAGAAGAAAAGCATCCCCCATCTCAAGGAAACCGAAAAGGAGAAAATCAGAGAATTATTCCCTGATTTTTAGATATTATAGAAGAATTTGTTGTCCAGTATCCTGAACTGTACTGCCTCTGCAATATGCTCCTCCCTGATATCCTTATACCCTTCCATATCAGCTATTGTCCTGGAAACCTTCTTTATCTTGTTTATGGAGCGGGGAGAGAAACCGTAATGCTCCACTGCATTTTTAAGCAGTGAAACAGATGAATTATCCAGTGAGCAGTATCTTTTAATATACCTTGATGTGAGATGTGCATTCCGTCTTATATGCTTAAGTTTGGAGTATCTCTCATTCTGTTTATCAACCGTGTTTTCAACCCTGTCCCTGATATCTGAGGATGATTCTGACATTGAGTCAGACTGCAGTTTCATGAAATCCGTTCTGGGCACCTCTATGTGTATGTCTATTCTGTCCAGTATGGGGCCTGATATCCTGGAGAGATACTTGCGTATATCATAGGAAGTGCATGAGCAATTATGGGTGGGGTCAGTAAAGTATCCGCATCTGCACGGATTCATTGCAGCAATAAGGTGAAACCGGGATGGATAGGTGAAAGTGCTCTGAGC
>JAXHVG010000149.1:0-3087 GCA_034189245.1 Caldifarciminota bacterium | reverse complement strand
AGAGAGCCGGAAAACATTGAATTCTCCTCATTGATTGAAGAATTCAGGAGATTGGGGGAAAGGGTCAATGAGATTTATTAATAAAATCTTTATAGCATTAATCACCCTTTATCAGAAAGCGATATCCCCATTTACACCAAGGACATGCCGTTTCTATCCGACATGTTCCCATTATTCACTGGAAGCATTCAAAACCTATAATCCGGTCAAGGCAATGGGACTGTCCATCTGGAGAATACTTAGATGCAATCCATTCCACCCGGGCGGATACGATCCGCTGAAATGAAGGAGATGATTTATGAATAATAACACAAAACTGCTTATCATGTTTGTTCTTGTTATTGGAGTATTCTTTTTCTATTCACAATTCAACACACCGGCTCCTCCACCCGAGGAACCGGCTGTATCTGCAGAAGATACAATTGCTCCGGACAGTACAGAGATATCAGAGGGGAGAATTGCTGATGAGGTTATGGAGGAGAATATTACCAAAACGGAAATAGTCAGCTCCGACACATCCATTATTGAATTTGAAACAGATCTTATCAGGGGCTCCATTTCAACACTCTCGGGAGGATTCACAGATATAATCCTCAAGGAGTACAGAATAAACGGTGATTCCACACTCCATATAATACCCAAGGGCAAACCCGCAATGACAATTTCCGTCAAGAATGACAGGGGTGTATTCACATGCGATAATGAGAATTATACTGTTGTCTATCAAGGCAATATCAATCCCCTGCAGAGAGAGGATTCTCTGGTTCTGCAGCTGGAAACAGACAGTATAATCATAAGAAGAACATATATTTTCCGTGAAAGCTCGTATCTCATAGGGCACAGGGTGACAAGCAACAGACCGTGGAATGAGGTTATATATTCCATACCGGCAGGCATTAATGTCACTGAAGAGAATATAAAGGATGATCTGGGATACTTTGCAGTCAATGCATTCAGTAATGAAAATCTGATCAGGAAGAAACACAAGGAGACAAAAGACACAATTGCACTGACAGGTGACTATGAATGGATGGGACTGCAGTCCAAATATTTCTTTACAGGGATTATTGGGAATGGAAGCGGTTTTGAGGCATTCGGCAAGGAAGACGGCAGAATAGGCGCCAAATTCTATATTGAAGACAGCCGCATCAGTTTCTATACAGGACCCGTTGATTATGAGATACTGAGTCAGTATGACAATGGCATGGATAAACTTGTTAATTTCGGATGGGCGTGGATCACACCGATAAGCAAGATAATACTGAAAATACTCTCCGGTATTTACAGTATTATCCCCAATTACGGTTTTGTCATAATGCTCTTTGCATTCCTCTTCATACTGATATTCTCACCCCTTACATTCAAGAGTTACTCTTCTATGAGAAAGATGCAGATGATACAGCCCAAGATCAATGAACTCAAGAAGAAGTATGAGAAGGATCCGCAGAAACTCAATCAGGAGACAATGAAACTCTACAAGGACAATAATGTCAATCCATTCACAGGATGTCTGCCCCTTTTCATACAGATGCCCGTATTCTTTGCATTGTATGCCATATTGAGGACAACCATAGAGCTCAGGGGTGCACCATTCATTTTCTGGATACAGGATCTCTCTGCCAAAGACCCTTATTTTATTCTGCCCATACTGACAGGTCTTACAATGTTTGTATCCCAGAAATTCTCTGCAACAGACAATTCACAGAAAATGCTTATATATACAATGCCTGTCATTATGACAGTATTCTTCCTTAATTTCCCTTCAGGCATTGTCATTTACTGGTTTACATACAATCTGCTGTCAATTGTTCAGCAGTATATAATCAGGAAAAGAATAAACAATCAAACAGCTGAGGCACAAAATGAATAAGAAACATTCAATTGAAGTAACAGGGAAAAGTATTGAAGATGCAGTCAAGAAAGGACTAAAGAAACTCAACAGGAAGATAGAGGATATTGACATTGAGGTTCTGGACGAATCCAAGGGCGGTTTCTTTTCCTTTGGCTCAAATAAGGCAAAGGTAAGACTTACTGTCATAAATCCCGAAGAGGATGTTGAAGAAATCACGGATGAGGACAATGAAGAGAATGTTTCCCAGGAGGAAATACTGTCCACTTTTGACAGAATCATCCATCATATGGGATTTGATGTCAATCCTGAGATAGCTGATATGGATAATAAATACAGGATAATCATCAAAGAGACAGATGATGCCAGTCTCCTCATAGGGAAAAACGGCAAGACAATTGATGCCATGCAGCTCATAATGAACAAGATATTCTCCAGAAGGCTTGATAAACCGATATATATAGACATCAAGGGTTATGTAATACAGAAACAGAAGAACAAGAGGGCCGGCAATTGGAAAAACAAAAAACGGTCTTCGCACAAATAACACCGCCCGGCATATCCGCTGTAGCATCACTGAGGATATCTGGATCCGGAACAGTCCCTTTACTGACCAAGATATCAGGACTTGACCCTGAACACAGAAAGGTATATGTAAGAAAACTCAGGTATAATGGTCATGTGCTTGACAGGGCTGTTATTATTTTCTTCCGGAATCCCCGCTCCTATACAGGTGAAGACATGGCGGAGATATCTGTTCACGGCGGTATTGCATCAATAAGGCGGCTCAAGAACATACTGCTTGACCTCGGCATACACAGGGCTGAACCGGGGGAATTCACCAAGAGGGCATTCCTAAACTCAAAGATGGATCTTATCCAGGCTGAATCAATACTGTCTATAACCAATGCGCGGACAGTGGAGGAATTGGACAGGGCTGTAGAGGTATCTGAGGGCAGATTATCAAGGTCCATCAGTAAAATAAGGGAAGACATCATTTATATCAAATCATATCTTGACGGGTCCATTGATTTCCCCGATGATATTGAATATCAACCGGACCATATACTCAATCTATTCGGCAAATTAAGAAAATATATCACTGACATCTATGAGGACTCACGCAATGGACTGCTTATGTCTGATGGTGTGGATATACTCATAACAGGACTGAGCAATACAGGCAAATCAACACTATTCAACAGGCTTATTAGAGAAGACAGGGCAATAATAACAGA
>JAXHVG010000148.1:0-2395 GCA_034189245.1 Caldifarciminota bacterium | reverse complement strand
TACAATAAAGAATGCTGTTGAAGACAAAAATGTTGTTCCGCTCTACTATGAAGGGCGCATTGTGCCTCAAACAGTGGACAAGCAGGCACTGGACAGCTGGTTTGAAAAACACACGCGCGATCTGACGCCGGAGCAGAAGGCAGACCTCAAGAAGAAATACTCATCAGCAGACCATCTCAATGAGGTCAAACCAAAAATCAAGATGATTGCCTATGATATCAGTATTCATTATTACAAGAACTGGAAAGGCACGGGTTTCAAGGGGCAGGTTGTTACAGGGAGCAAGAATGCAGCACTGCAGTATAAGCAGTGTCTTGATGAATTCGGACTTGTTTCATCCGAGGTATTGATTTCCGGTCCGGATATGCGCAAGGGTTATGACAATGTCTATGATGAGCCGGATGATGAGATAATCAAGTTCTGGAACAAGATGATGCAGAAATACGGCTCTGAAACACAGTATAATGACATGATTATTACAGGATTCAAGGAAAGGGAAGACCCTGAGATTATTATTGTTGTTGATAAACTCCTCACGGGCTTTGACGCACCTGCCAATACTGTGCTCTATCTTACAAGGAATCTCAAGGACCATACATTACTTCAGGCAATAGCGAGGGTCAACCGCCTGAAAGAGGGCAAGGAGAAGGGTTATATTATTGATTATTACGGTGTGCTTGAAAATCTGGACAGTGCAATGGAGTTTTACAGGGCATTGCCTGAATTTGACAAGGAAGACCTGCGCGGTGCTCTGACTGATATCAGCAAGCCGATATCCAAACTGCCGTCCGCTTATCATGATTTGATGGATACATTCAAGACAATAAGGAATGAGGATGATGTTGAGGAATATGAGAGATTGCTGGCTGATGAGGAATTGAGGGATAAGTTTTACAACCGTCTCCTGAAATTCTCCAAATTACTCGGTATTGCTCTCTCCAGTCATGTGTTTTTTGAGAATACTGACAGTGAGACAATCAGGAAATACAAGAACAAATTGAATTTCTTCAATAAATTGAGGGCATCAGTAAGAAGGAGATACTCTGAGACAGTGGATTACGGGGAATATGAAAAGCAGATAAGGAAACTGATGGATGAGCACGTGGGTGCTAAGGATGTGGAGCAATTGACACCCCTGGTCAATATTTTCAATGAGGTTGCTTTCAATGAAGAGGTCGGTAAATTACAGAGCGATGCATCCAAAGCAGATACAATAGCCACAAGGACAAAGAAAACAATAGGTGAGCGCTATGAAGAAGACCCTGCGTTCTATGAGAAATTCTCCCAGATGCTGCAGAAATTGATTGATGATTACAGGAATAAGAGGATATCCGATGCAGAGTATCTAAAGGAGACATTGAAGGTCAAAGATGCTATAGTCAATAGAACAGATGAGCAGATTCCCGGGAAGATTCAGGGGCAGGATGAGGCAAAGGCCTATTACGGCATATTGAAGAAGTATGTCCCCGAGTTTCTGGACAGTATTGATGATAACAGCCTGGCAGACATTGCATCTGACATCAATAATGCCATAGATAAACTGAAGATAGTCAACTGGAAGAACAATCCTGATATCAAGAACTCCATGAAAGGCAGGATTGACGACATTATACTGGATTTTGCTGAGAAGAAGAACGGGGAGCCTGATTATGACAAGGTTGATGAAATAATTGAGAGGATAATAAGTGTCGCAGAGGCAAGGGATTAGAATATAATGAAAAAGTGCATTAAAGTACAATACGGAAGCAAGACATTCCCTGTAAATACGGAGTTCAGCAGGAGAAAGACATTCTCAGTGACTGTCTATCCGGACCAGACAATAGTTGCAAAGATTCCGGACAATGTGAGTGAAAAGCGGGCACTGGAGCTTCTCAAGAAGAAATCGCGCTGGATCAATGAGAAGATGCAGTATTTTGAGAAATTCCAGCCAATAATCAAAGAGAAGCACTATATGAGCGGTGAAGAGTTCTACTATCTGGGCAGGCAGTACAGATTGAATATTGAAAGGAGCAGTAAAGAGGCAGTGAAACTCAAGGGCAAATTCATCAATATCTATACAAGCCATACCCAAGACAAAGAGAAGAAGAAACAGCTGATTTACAAGTGGTATAGAGCCCGTGCGGTGCAGTATATTACAAGAAGAATAGAATTATACAGCGGGAAATTCAAAAAGCGCGGCATAGAGGCAAAGGAGATCCGTTTCAGGAGAATGAAGAGGCGCTGGGGCAGCTGTTCAAGCAAGAGAATCATTACATTTAATACTGAACTGGTGCGCGCACCTGTTCACTGCATTGACTATGTGATTATCCATGAGTTTATTCACCTGAAATATATGAAGCACGGCAATAAGTTCTACAGAACACTGGACTATATAATGCCTGACTGGGAATTACGC
>JAXHVG010000147.1:0-2225 GCA_034189245.1 Caldifarciminota bacterium | reverse complement strand
GCAGGATAGTTGAGCAGAAAGCACTGTATAATGCATTGAAAGACGGTATTCTTAAGGGAGCAGCACTTGATGTGTGGTATAATTATCCCAAGATAGGGGAGGCGCATGACACAATGCCTGCTGATTATCCCTTCCATGAACTGAGAAATGTGGTAATGAGCCCGCACGCAGCATCCCATACTGAAGCTGCAGAACATGCTGATATTGACGAGACAATGAACAATTTACTGCACTATATTAAAACAGGTGAATTGAGGAATAAGGTTAACAGGGATGAGGAGTATTAAGAAGAGCGAGTAGAGAGATTAGAACGAGTAGCATGATTCATAAATGAACCCATAATATATGAAAAGGGGTAATACACAGGAGATCTATATTGAGATGCTATTTCTCAAATACAAGTAGTATATCCCCTGAAGACATTACTGCATAATCCATGATATTCACCATACTTGATATCTCTTTACTGTCAAAGTATCCCTCAAAAACAAAACCCCGGTCACTGTCATATCTGTATTTCAGCAGATACTTCTTATTCTCCCCGAAATTATCCGGTATAGCTGAAACATAAAGAATTGAATCCAGCATAGTATAATCATTAATATCATGAAGCTTCATGTTCTGCCAATATACCTCTTCAAGATTAAGTCCGTCATTCATATTTACAAAACCAATGGTTTCATCATAGCGGCAGTAAATGAGCTTATCATCCTCTATTTTGATATTGTCTGTCCCGTAATCTAATATAGATTTCTGCAAGAATAATGAATCATTCTCTAAACAGTATATGGATACTCTTTCATTATCAACAGCATATATATAATCATTCCACTTGATCATTGTATCGGGTCTGAGAACGGAATCATGATAGATTTGATTAACATTGCTGAGCGAATCTACTCTAAATAATGAAACTCCATTATCTTTATTTGATGCAATGATAGTGCTGTCTATGACAATTAAACAATCATAGGAGGCATCCATTTCCGTCCTGTATGTTTCTTCCACACGGAAATCTACACCCAATTCCACTATGAAAATCTCATTGTCTATACTCATATAGAGAGTAGAATCAATAAGGTAAAATGCAGAGATTTCATTAGAATAATAAGAATATTTCCTCATTGACCTCATTGCCGGCAGCATTCCGCCATAGTAAAAGCATATCTCGTCACTATATGATTTATACGATGTCATAATAATGCCGAATCTTCTCAAAGGACCCTCCCCTTCAAAGGGAAATCCCCCCACATGTTCAAGGGAATCATCATAAACAATATCTAATCTGCTGTATTTGTCGTCACTGCCGGATGAGGGACTTACTGAGCAGGAAGCAATGATAAGAATGATAAACAGCATACATATTATATTTTTCATATCTATTCCAATATTTTTATATAGTTCTGACTCGGTATGGAGATGAGGATTGATTTGCCGATTATGCACATACCCTCTATACTGCCGGAGAAACTGCTTTTACGGATAATTCTCGGACTTTTGATATCAAAAATATCCACACATATAAGAGATGAGTCAGTGCTGACAGTAATCTCATTCATAAAGGGACCCAAGTCAATAAATCTCCCGGCAAAACTCAACCTGCTGTTCTGAAACACCAATTCCTCAGGCATTGACTTATCGGAAATATCAATAATCCTCAATCCATTTCTTTTGGATGCAATATAAATATAGTCACCGAAGATCTCTAAGTCCGCAACATCGTCTTCAGTTTCAGAGTGGATTTGATGAATAATTTCCAGCCGGTTTTCCTCTATATCCAGTATATTGATATTGCTGAAACGGTCCACAGTGTATAAGAACCCCTCATTGTATATCATTCTATACACTTCATTACCGGACTCCATTTCACATATCAAATCAAGCAAACTGTCATTTTCAAATCTATATACCAATATCCCTCTTCCCTCAATATAGACAGCAACAGTATCATCAAATATTTCACAAGCGAGGATATTGGCCGGCATTGCTGATTCAGAAACAATCTCGGGATTATTCTCACCATTAAGATCAATTCTGTAGAGTATATTGGCAATACCAATAATTGCATTATCTCCATCTAATTTCATTGCTGTATTGTGAAAACCCTGATTTTCCAGGTAAAAACACTCTGTTATATCAGGATCTGCACTGATTGAATTTGCGTCTATGATAGCAATTTCATTTTCATTTGCCTGAAGTATTATATATTTATCAGATGATTCCAT
>JAXHVG010000146.1:0-2804 GCA_034189245.1 Caldifarciminota bacterium | reverse complement strand
CAATGCTCACGGGACATCCACAAAGCTCAATGATGTGATGGAGACAAGAGCAATCAAACAGGTATTCGGAGACCATGCTGATAATCTGCTGATATCCTCAACAAAATCCATGACAGGGCATATGCTCGGCGCAACATCCGCAGTTGAGCTTATTGTAACTATAATGTCCATGAACAAGGGTATTCTGCATCCGACAATCAATTATACCAACAGTGATCCGGAATGCGATCTCAATTATATTCCCAATGAGGCAATGAAAAAGGAGATAGATTTTGCTCTCTCCAATTCATTCGGTTTCGGCGGTCATAATGTCTGTCTGGCAATAGCAAAATTCAATGGCTGAGATCAGAGAATTAGAGATATTTGAACAGATAACAGGTGTAAAGCCTGATAGAACAGATCTTTACACAATGGCGCTGACACATAAGTCAACATCAGAACAGATACATTATGAGCGCTTGGAATTCCTCGGAGACAGTATTCTCTCCATGCTCAGCGCAGAGTATGTATTCAATAAGTATGCTGATTCTGACGAGGGCATGCTTACAAAAGAGCGTTCAAAGATAGTCAACAGGCAGAGCCTTGCATCTGTTTTTGACGAACTGGGTTTTGACAGAATCATTAAAATTGACAGAAAGAGTTTCCCTGAAACAATTCCCCGTTCCATTAAAGAGGATATCATTGAAGCGGTTATTGCAGCAGTGTATCTGGACAGGGGCATGGAATCCGCCCGACAATTCTTCAAACTCGTTGTAGAGAATGCAGGCGAGGTCTCTGATTTCTTCTTTGCCAAGAACAATCTGCAGGAACTCACAATGGAGATTTACAGGGAACTCCCCGAGTTCAGGGTTTATGAGGATGAGGGGAAATTTATATGCAGGATATACCTGCAGGGTGAATTCATTGCAACAGCAAGCGCCGATTCAAAGAAGAATAGTGAGAAGAAAGCAGCATTGATTGCATATAATAAACTGAAAAAGGAGTATTAATGAAGATCATTGTATGTATTAAACAGACACCCGATACATCGGAAATGAAGTTTGACCCGGAATCCAAGACAATAATCCGGGAAGGTGTTGAGAATATTGTAAATCCATTTGACCTTTATGCTGTTGAGGAAGCACTCCGCATTAAGGAGGAAGAACCGGATACAGAAATAACAGCAATAAGCATGGGACCCGGTTCTGCAGAGAATGCCCTGAGAGAAGTGATCTCCATGGGTGTGGATAATGCAATCCTCATATCAGACAAGGCATTTGCAGCAGCAGACACATTGGCAACATCATATACACTGGCAAAAGCAATTGAGAAAATAGGAGAGTATGACCTTGTTATGTTCGGCAAACAGGCAATAGACGGTGACACAGCCCAGGTGGGACCGGGTGTTGCACAGTGGCTGGGCATTCCCCAGATCACATTCATAAGGAAGATTGAAGAGATAAATGCCGGAAGAATAAGGGCAGAGAGAGCAACAGAAGCCGGTTATGAGGTCATTGAAACAGCAATGCCCTGTGCATTGACATGCATAAAAGAACTCAATGAACCGCGTCTGCCTTCACTCAGGGGCAAGATAAAGGCAAAGAAGATAGAGATTCCCAGGTGGAATGCGGAAGATATAGAAGCAGATACTGATATGATCGGATTCAAGGGTTCTCCGACATGGGTCGTGAAGGCATTCACACCGACAATTGAAAAGGAAACCATTATATACGGGGATGATGATCAGGAGAAGAATGTAGATATGCTGGTTGAAGCCCTCAAAGGCAAAAACATCTTATAGGAGAATTGGTATGGGTATAGAAGAATACAAAGGTATCATGATATATGCAGAGCATAAAAGAGGAGAGATGGAAGGTGTCACATATGAACTGCTTGCCAAGGGCAGGGAACTTGCAGAGAAGACCGGTTCCGATGTTCTCGCATTCATAATCGGCAATGATGTGGAGAGATTCTCCGATGAACTTATAAGCAGGGGTGCAGATAAGGTAATAATTGCCCGGGATGAACGCCTGAAGCACTATGTGTCAACAACATATGCCAATATAACATCTGCAATACTGGAAAAGTACAAACCGGAAATTGTTCTTGCAGGCTCCACGACAACAGGCAGGGCACTGCTGCCCCGTGTTGCAGTGAAACTCAGGACAGGTCTTACTGCTGACTGCACTGAACTGACAATTGATGAAAAGGACAAGAAACTGATGCAGACCCGTCCTGCAGCAGGCGGCTCCATAATGGCAACAATAGTGTGCCCTGACAACAGGCCGCAGATGGCAACAGTGAGGCACAAGGTATTCAAGGAAGCAGAGCCGGACAGTTCAAGAACAGGTGATGTGGAGCATTTTGATATCAGTGATGATATGATAGACACCAGGACATCTTTTATTGAATTTGTTGAGGATACAACACAGACAGTCAATCTCACTGATGCGG
Organism: Caldifarciminota bacterium; assembly: GCA_034189245.1. Lineage (GTDB taxonomy): Bacteria > Hydrothermota > 32-111 > 32-111 > 32-111 > JAXHVG01. The sequence continues at coordinate 371 of JAXHVG010000146.1, read as the reverse complement.
ATATTATTGTTTCAGGAGGACGCGGTATGAAGGGACCTGAGAATTTTGCTCTGATTGAGGAACTTGCAAGGGCAATAGACGGTGCTGTCGGTGCTTCCAGGCCTGTTATTGACGAGGGCTGGATGCCTTATTCACATCAGGTAGGACAGACAGGCAAGACAGTATCTCCCAAAATATATATAGCAGTGGGCATATCAGGTGCAATACAGCATCTGGCAGGCATGAAATCATCCGATATAATTATTGCAATAAACAAAGATCCCAATGCACCGATATTCCAGGTCGCTGATTTCGGTATTGTCGGGGACTTATTTGATGTTGTACCGAAACTGACCAAGAGATTAAAGGCATTGAATGAATGAATTGAGCAT
>JAXHVG010000145.1:0-8121 GCA_034189245.1 Caldifarciminota bacterium | reverse complement strand
TATTGACTGTATTCTCCCGCCGACAATATCAATTGTTTCCGTCACATGGGTCAGGGGGACAATATATCTTTCATCTTCAACACTGACAATCAATGATTTTATTATTGCCAGTGTCAGAGGCACCTTCATTGAGAATACAGTGCCCTTGTCTTCTCTTGAATCTATTTCAAATGAACCGCCTATTTTCTTCAAAACATTCTTCACAGCATCAACACCCACTCCTCTGCCCGATATATCAGTTGTTTCATCTTTTGTTGAAAATCCGCTGTATGTAATAAAATTGAATATCTCCTGCGGAGTGAGTTTTTCTGCCTGTTCTTCATTGATAAGGCCTTTGTCAATAGCTTTGGCAAGAATTGCCTCTTGTTTCAGTCCCCTGCCGTCATCCGATACAGTTATTACAATGGCATTCTTCAGCCTTCTTGCCTCAAGCAGCAGTTTACCCTGCTCCGGTTTGCCCTTTCCCTTCCTCACTTCCGGCTTCTCAATACCATGATCAATGGAGTTCTTGAGAAGATGAAGGAGGGGGTCAGCCAGTGAATTCAGCAGGGATCTGTCCAGTTCAATATCCCTGCCCTTTATCCTGAAATCCACTTCTTTTCCCAATTCACGGGCAAGGTCTCTTATATATCTCGGATATCTGTCAAAGACCTGCCATACAGGAACCATTCTTATCTTCATGACCTCATCCTGTATATTGGTAATGATCTTTGAAGTATTGCTCAGTGCATTTATCAATTCCGGATTGTGTATACTGTAGGCAAGCTGCTGCAGGCGTCCTCTTGCAATAACAAGCTCAGATGCATAATTCTGCAGTGCATCCAGTCTGTCCAAAGAAACCTTTATATCATTCTTTATCTCTGCTGTTTCCGGGGCAAGCCTGCCGGTTTCGGGAAGGACGGTTTTTTGAGTATCACGGGACCTGTCATCAATTTCACTTACTTTACTGATCTCCGGTATTGCCTCCAGTGATTTTATGATATCTTTGTCTATGGACTCTCCTCTTACAATCACTGTGAATTTATCCCCAAAATCATCCTCCATGATATCCTCATAATCCGGTACAGTCCTTATGAAAACACCCCTGTCATTGAGTGATTTTATCACTAAATAGGCGCGGGCTGATTTCAGCATCACATTATCTTCAAAATAGACATCCAGTGCTGACTCCCCTTTCTTCAGTTCAACGGTATTCACGGGGCGTATCTTTTCCTCTACTGCCGATTTCCCCTTCTTTATTGATTTAAGAACAGACTTGAAGCTGCCGATAATATCCTTGTCAATATCTTCATTATGCACCAGTGAATTGATATAATCATTGCCTTTAAGCAGCACATCTATCAGTTCCCGGTACAGTTCCAGCTGACCATTCCTTATCATATCAATAATATCTTCCATCATGTGAGACAACTGGGCAATATCCGAATATCCCATTGAAGCAGCCATTCCCTTCAATGTATGGAGGCCGCGGAATATATTCTTTATTGCATCACTGTCAGAGGGATTCTTCTCCAGAATCAGGATATTGCTTGATATTGTCTGTATGTAATCCTCGGATTCACTGATAAATAACTGCTGATATTTGGATGTTTCCATATTCAATCAGTACTTAAGATTCTCTTTACACTTTCCAGAACCCTTGACGGCTGGAATGGTTTGACGACAAAGTCCTTGGCTCCTGCCTGTATTGCTTCAACAACAAGGGACTGCTGCCCCATTGCACTCACCATAAGAATCTTTGCATTGGGAAATTCCTTGACAATTTCCTTAACAGCATCTATGCCGGACATATCAGGCATTATGATATCCATTGTAACCAGATCAGGCTGAAGCTCCCTGTATTTTTCCACTGCCTGAGCTCCTGTCCCGGCTTCTCCCACTATTTCAAATCCTTCCTTCTTGAGGATATCAGCAATCATCCTTCTCATGAAGATTGCATCATCCGTAATTAGTACGGTGGTAGCCATTCAGTTCCTCCTAAGTTTTGGTTATTATTTTATTCAGATCCAGTATCATTATTTCATTTTCTTTATTTTCCATAAATCCCCGGACAAAACCACTGTCTATCTTTTCCTCGGACTGGCTGCTGTCATAATCAAGTATTCCCTTCAGGCTGTCAACAGTCAAGCCGAATTTTTCCTTGTTTACTTCACATATGATAACATTCTGATCTTCCTTTGTGCGGTCAATGTGCAATCTGGTCTTGAGATCAATCAGTGTGATCACATCCCCTCTAAGATTGATTATACCCTCTATATAGTCCTCGGAACCGGGAACACGCACAGCATCCATTTTCTCATATACATCAATAACACTGCCTATTTCAATACCGTATTGCTTATTCTCCAGATTGAATGCAATAATCTGTTTCTTATTCATTTCCTCTCCAATTCTTCCATGTGACATCTATGGGATATGTATGCAGGGGATGAACATAGTAACCGTATATATCTTTTCTTGTCGCAATCCTGGAGTAATTATGGGACATGAATATCATCGGGGCATCGCTTACTATCTCGGATTCTATCTCCTTATAGAGTTTATTCCTCTTTTCAGGTGCTGTTATCTGTCTGGATTTCTCAATCAATCTGTCTATTCTTTCCACTGAATAGAAACAGTCATTGCCGCCTTCACCATGTGAATCACTGTGAAACAGGGGGTAGAGGAAATTGTCCGGTTCACCGGTATCAGCAGCCCAGCCCATCATGAATATTTCCGTCTTGCCTTCATGCATCTTATCAAGCAAATTACCCCATTCTATTGTTTCTATCTTTATTTTTATACCGATATCATCCCACATTTTTTTCAATAGGCCTGCTCTTTTTATTATTGATTCTGTTTTTGAGCATGTAATGGTGAATGTCCTGTCTATACCGGTGGGATAGCCGGCTTTTTCCATCAATTCCCTTGCCTTGTTTATATTGTAGGGATATCCTTCCAGTGTCTTGTTGAAACACGGCAGTGCAGGCGGAAATACCCCCCTTGCTGCAATCGCATCACCGCCCATTGTCTCTGCAATATACCTGTTCTTGTCTGTTGCATATGATATTGCCTGGCGCACCTCCCTGTTCTGACTGAGAATATTGTTTGCTGACATATTGAAGCCCACATACTGAAGGTCAAGAGAAGGCGTTGATCTGACCTTTACATTATTATCTGAGCCCTCTTTGAGTTTGTGGTGCTCCTTTGATGACAGTTCAGTAAAGTCAATGTGATTATCCAGAAGCATCTTCAATGTATCCTGCTCATCATTGAACTCTATCCTGACAGTATCAATAAAAGGCGCCCCGTCATAATATTCGTCATTTGCATGCAGAATGAGCACATTGTCACTGTAACTATGCATCTTATATGGTCCGCATCCTATAGACTGTTTCATCATCTGTTCATCCGTGTAATTGACCATTGCCTTCTTGATAGTGGAGAGGGGAGTTACTGCAAGATTGGAAATAAAAGGCACATAGGGATAATCAAGAACAAACTTTATCTTGTAGTCATCAATAACCTGAATACCCTCAATAAAATGATTCTTCTTACTGATATAATCACCTGCACCTTTTATCATATTGATGAATGATGATGAGGGACTCTTCATAGCCCTGTAAAAACTTGCCTTGACATCATCAGCTGTGACTTTGGTGCCGTCATGGAAATACACATTTGTCCTGAGATGAAAGATCCATTCAGTGGCATCCTCATTGATAGACCAGTATTTGGCAACACCGGGTATCACATTTGTGTCCCTGCCGAATTTGACAAGACCATTATGTATCAATTGTAGTACATAATTGCTCATTGCATCACCGACCAAAGCAGGCATCCAGTGTTTGGGAGGGTCTTTGAGTATCATTCTGAATATATTTTTTTCGTGATTCTCCTCAATGGAGAAATTAGATCCTATGTTTTCCTTGATACCCTGTATCATCTCAATATTCTCCTCATTCTTGGTCAAGTCCTTTTTGAGGAGTGAATAGAGTTCATTGACCCTGTTGTTGATCCTGTCTGTTTCTGATGAAATATTCTCGTAAATATTCAGTATTCCCTTTCTGCCCACTGACTGATTCTCCAGTGTATTGAATATATCAGCAATAAGCTGCTTGATATTCGTTGATGTCTCAGTGATATTCTGACTGAGGTCTTCACTTTTGATAATTGAATTCTCTATATCAGACGAAGTTTCCATCTCACTGTCAATAATCCCGTCAATATTGCCTATTACAGACTGCATATCACCGACTATTTCATTGATGTCACCTGATGCCTGCGATGCCTTGGATACCAGCTCCTTTGACTGTGTCACAATGACCGAGAGACTCTTCTGATATTTCCCCGCCCGCGCTGCTTCAATTGATGCATAGAGTGACAGGAGTCTTGTCTGTTCTGAAAGTTCTTTGAGTTCATTGCTTGTATCATTGATAAAGCGGAGATTGTTTGAAACCTCCCTGAATATTGAAGTCAGTTCTGAAATATGACTGCGCACTTCACTGATATTATCCTTTGTCTTGAGTATATTGCTGTTGAAATCCCCTGCCGCATGCATCAGAAGACTGAGAGAATCCTCCATATCTTCAATATTCTCCTCTATCATTCTCTCATTGTCCTCAAGTGAATTGATGCTTGATTTGTAACTCTTGATGAATTCCAGCTGATCATCATTGAAAATAATGAAATCATCAATGATATTTATAAGCTGGTCGGATATATGCCTGCTGTTTATCAATTGATTCTCTATTTTTGAGAAGAGTTTTATCTCATTGGATATAAGAGCATTGACATAATTGCCGTCAGCAGAATTCATCAGTTCAACGAGATTATCTACCTGTTCCATGAAATTGCTCAGCATTGATTTGATATCTGACTGTGTCTTGACAACACTTGAAAGCCTCTCACCTGAAGCCACACTCTTTTCAATAAGTGTATTGGACTGTTCATTGAGCTGGGAAATTTCCTCTTTATTCTTATTCTGAAGAGAGACAAATTCCTTTATTTTTGAGGATATTTCAAGAATTGCAGTGGTGTTCATTTCAATATTATTCAAATTCTGATTGAGCTTATCCGTGCTTGCCTTGACATTACCGGCAGATTCTTCCGTTGAACCGATATTCTCAATTATATTTGCTGTTGAGGACTGTATCTTATCTATGCCCTTGGGAATCTTCTTTGTCAATTCAAATGTCTGATTTGCAAGGAGAAGCATTCTGTCTGCTATGACCTCAAACCCCCTGCCGTGCTCTCCTGCATGATATGCCTTTATCCCCGCATTGCGCGCTGCACTCTCTGTCATTTCAGCAATATTGAATATAATATCGGATATAGACCCTATCTTCTCGGAATACTCCTCAAATGGTTTGATAAATGACATTATTCTTGAAGTTGACTGGGTAAAGAGTGATATTTTCTCAATAATTGTATTGATCTCATCAAGACCGGTATTGATATTTGAATTTGTCTTCTCTGTATATTCATTGAGCACATCAGCTGCCTCAAGGACAACCTGTATTGAAGCATAGAGATTTTCACCCTTACTTTCAACCTTCTCTATTTCCGATGCCAGAATCCGTTCATTATTGAGTATGGCATTGAGTATTGACAATGCCTGATTATTTATACCTATTAATTCATCCTTTTCAATCTTGGATGTCTTTAATGCATAAACAAGAGCAGTAGTGTCAATATCCGGGGAAGAATCCCCTGCCTGCTTTTTATTTTTTGACCATTGCAATATACCCATAATTTTCCTTTTTGATATTATAATATATCATATATTAACTGCCAAATCAACTGTAATATGGAAACTTGACACTTAATTCGGGAATGGTTTGCGGCACTGTTTCTTTTTCAATGGGCATAATACATGACTTGTGAACCATCTGTATTATAATTACGCTAGTCAAGCATGCCATTGACAATAATGTCAACAGCATCTTCTTTTCCAATACCTCTTGCCATAAGTGTCTCAAGCTGTTTCTTGTCAACAGACCCTATGGCTGCCTCATGCGTTACCCTTGCTGTCTTATTGCTTACAGATACAATGGGTATTGCTTCAGCATGCCCATTCCCTTCAATAATCTCTGTACAGTCAATATGTCCTCTTGAATAATCACCCAGTCCTGCTGTTCTGCCTTTAAAAACCGAATTTGTATTGTCTGTAGCTGCAATTCGGCTCTTTATTACTGCATTTGAATATTTGCCTTCCAGATCAGCACTTTCATTGAGATAAATATCATCATCCATTTTCCCGAATATTCTTGACCGCAGTACTGCTGATGCATAATCATTAAGTGTAAGATGATAGTCAATCTTCAGTTTGCCCACCCTGCCGTTCTTCAACACAAAGTCAGAAGAATAATATGCATGCCTGCCCACAGTAATTTCCGAATAGGGTTCAACACTTATATTGACTTCATCTGAATGATAATGCTGTTCAGTATATTCAAGCCTGCTTCCGCTTTGAAGTACAATACTGCTGTTCATTATATGGGTAACATCCTCACTGCCGGGGAATGCGCAATGCGTGAGGACAGATATCTCCGCATTCTTCCTTATCTCATAATGACTGACAATATGCTGCCTGCCGGATCTGCCGGCCATTCCAAAGCACATATGCACGGGGAATTCCATTTTAACATTTTCCTCCACAATGAGCTTCACTTCAATCATATCTGCGGTTTTACTGAGTATTTCAAGAGAAACACCTTCCGGAACATTGGACTGCAGCACATCTGTGCCATTGACTACAAGAGAACCGAATCTCTTATCAAGAAGATCATTCTTCTGCCCCCCGCTCTTCTCATAGGCATCAACAATCATTTCAAATTCTTTCTTTCTGTCCATGTCAGAATTCTCCTGAATCAGGCTGATTCTTATGTCCGCATGTCCTGCAATTATCCGCAAAATAATCAGCAACATCGCGGGGTCTGCCTGTTTTGAGATTTGTACCATTACATATCAGAGTAGCATAATCAGCAATTCTTGACATCTCCTCACTATGGGTTATGATAATCACTGTAATGCCGCTGTTATTCATATCCTCAATGATATCACTGATCATCTCAATAGAAACAATGTCAATGCCGCTGTCCGGTTCATCCAGTATAACGAGACCGGGCTTCATCAGTATAACAGATGCAAGCTCAATGCGTTTCCTCTCTCCGCCGCTTAGTCCCGAGTCCATTCTCCGCATAGTATATTCATCAGGGTCCAGTCCTACCTTCTCAAGCACTGTTTTGATCTCTTTGCCGGAGTCTGTATTGATTTTAAGGAATTTTTCAACTGTGAGGCCTTCAAAAACAGCAGGGACCTGCCAACCCAGTGTAATACCGCTTCTTGCTCTTTTGACAATATCCCAGTCATTGATCCTCTTATCCTTGAAATATATATCACCATCAATATCACGGTATTTGTCCAGTCCCATAATGATATAGCCGAGTGTTGTTTTACCTGTTCCATTGGTGCCGAGTATAGAGTGTATAGTATTTTCCCTGATATTGAGAGAAAATCCGCTCAGTATGCAATTATCATTAATACTGTATGAAATATTCTTCAGACTAAGTATATTATCCATATTATTTTCCTCTCAGAATATCCATGATACCGGCAGGTTCTTTGACAATATAATCAGGTCCGGCAGAAACAATCTCTTCATATGCCCCGTATCCGTAAACAACACCTGCTGATTTGATGCCATTGAACTTTGCACCTTCAATATCCTTCTTCCTGTCTCCGAACATTATGCATCTTCCTCTTTCAATGTCAGGATGTTTATCCAAAACAATTGATATGAGCTTCTCCTTTGTTGAATTACTGCCGTCAAGATTAGAACCCGCTATGAAACGGAAATAATCCTTTAATTTGAAATTGTGCAGTATGTCTGTTGAATAAAGCGCAGGTTTTATGCTTGCTATATAGAGACTGGCTCCTGAATTGTGAATATCCCTTATCACACTGTCAATACCATGATAGAGGCAGTTTCTGTAAAGTCCCTCCTCAGCAAAATTCTCTCTGTAGAAATCTATTGCCCTGCGGATTACCGGTGTTTCCTCTGTTCCCAGTTCCTTTATATAAATCTCTTCAAGTGTCAGGCCGATATATGAGCGCAGTGTCTCATCAGAGGGAATATTG
>JAXHVG010000144.1:0-9434 GCA_034189245.1 Caldifarciminota bacterium | reverse complement strand
CAGATTGTATTGTTTCTTGAATATCCTTGAACGTCTGCCGCGCAGCTGCATGAAACGGGACTGCGCCTTGACAATGATCTTTCCCCTGTTACTGACAATACTTGCCTGAGATTGCACAGTTCTTTCATCCAGTGGTTTAGAGCGGGCTCTTACCGTATAGTCAGTACGGGGCTTACCGGGCATGAGAAATTCAATTTCAAGATTCTTTGTCAGGCATAGGTTATTGGTCCTTATCATTGCAGACCATGCCATTGCATCATCTGCTACTGTTGAGAGTATGCCGCCGTGCAGAACATCATTGAATCCTATATACCTCTCATCAAGATTGAAGTATGCAAATACCTCCTGTAAGTCCCTGTCATATTTGAAATTAAGTCTAAGGCCCGCAGGATTATCCCTGCCGCAGGCAAAGCATCCCTTATATTCGGGCAATCCAATGATATTACTCATAAAACTCCGGTCTCCTGTCATTTATAATATTATTCTTTTCATTGAGGAATTTATTCCTTGCTTCAAGCGGATTTATTCTCACGGATTCCATTGCTTCAGTATCCGCGGATGCCTGCTTGAGAACCTCTCCCTTATGCGATGTTATCTGGCTCATACCGGTGAATGTGAATTCCCCCTCTGTGCCTATTCTGTTTGCAGTTACAGCAAACACCCTGTTCTCCAATGTCCTGATTCTCATTGCATTCTGGCAATAGGGCATTACAAGATTTGCAGGATGGGCAATAATATCAGTTCCCTTCAGCGCAAGTGTGCGCGCTGATTCGGGATAGAACCAGTCAAAGCATATCATCTGCCCCACATTGAAGCCCTTTACTTCACCAATCACAAATCCCGTATCCCCCCGGTCAAACACCTCTTTCTCATTGAAGAAGAGGTGGGTTTTTCTGTAAAGTGTGATATTGCCCCTCTCATTGACAAGTATTGAGGAATTGTATATCTTATCCGCGTTTCTTTCAGCAAAACCCAGCACAACAGCACCGGACTTTTTGATGCAGTTGTCTCTTATTGCCTCAATGAATGGGGAGTCCTTTTCAATGGCATTCCTGCTGAGATTATCCCTGTCCCTGTAATTGTAACCCGATGTTGCAAGCTCAGGCAGTACAAGCAGATCATAGTCATTCTCATCAATAATCCTTCTTATACTGTCCAGATTGCCCTTGAGATTATTCATAATGGGTCTCGTCTGGGCAAAGCCTATAGTATAACTGATCTCTTTACTTTCCATATCATTATATTATAATAATTTTTATGGATATTGCAATCACAAAGAATGAAAGTATTATCATTCTCACAGGAGCCGGTATATCCCAGCCATCCGGACTGAAGACATTCAGGGACAATAATGGTCTATGGGAGAATCACAATGTCTATGAGGTTGCTTCACCTCAGGGATTTGAGAATAATCCTGCACTTGTCTGGGATTTCTACAATAAGAGAAGGCAGCAGCTCAGACATTGTGAACCCAATGAAGCCCATAAGGCAATAACAGCTCTCCAGAAGCATTTCCCCGAGACAACTGTCATAACCCAGAATGTTGACAATCTTCATGAAAAGGCGGGCAATACCAATATCATCCATATGCACGGCACATTGGAGAATATCAAATGCACAGAGTGCACTTATGCAAGAACAGACCTTGAACCCATTGAAGGTATTCCCCATTGTCCCCGGTGCAGCGGGGTTTTAAGACCCGATGTTGTCTGGTTCGGGGAGATTCCCTATTATATGGGGCGCATACACAAATTGCTCCAGGCAGCATCCCTCTTTATTGCAATAGGCACATCAGGTACAGTGTATCCTGCAGCGGGTTTCATTGATATTGCCAGGTATCATGGTGCATATATTATCTATATCAATAAGGAACCTGTCAGGAATCCGTCTATCAATCATTTTGTCAGGGGCAGTGCTGAAATAATTGTACCGGAGGTTGTAGATGAAATCATTGCAAATTCTCAAGCTGATTAGTATTGTCACTGTAATTCTTCTGATGCTCTCAGTCAATGCCCAGATACGTGTATTCGATGATCTGAGCAATGTTGAGTATATACAGTCAGAACATTTCAATATTATCTATAAGCAGGAACTTGCCGATATTGCACGCGAAACCGCACTTATTGCCGAGGCTCAGTATGACACACTGTCCAGGTTGATGGATTCAAGACCTCTTCCCCGCATCAATATACTTATTACAGATCAGGCAGATATACCCAATGGATTTGCTACAGCAATAATGAATATGACAATCAATCTCTATCTGACCAATCCGGGGCCGGATTTCATAATAAAACACGGACATTGGATTGAATTCGTCCTGCTCCATGAAATGACGCATATATTCAATCTGTCTGCTGCCAATCCTTCATGGCTGAAGTATTTCAACAATAATCTCTTATACTTCCCCAATACATTGATGCCCATGTGGATACTGGAGGGTGTCACTGTTTATAATGAATCCACAATTCTCTCAGGCCGCCTCAGGGATACCAATTATGAGGCATACCTCAGGGCAATGACACTGGATAATAAAAAACATGAGCTCTATAGGGCAACAGATGGACTGAACAGGCAGTGGCCATACGGCAGTCTCGGTTATCTCTATGGCGGGTATATGGTTGAACAGTTCATGAAGCGCAGGGATGACATCAGTGTCTTTAACAAGATTAATGCATGTACATGTATCCCTCTGGGTATTCTATTCCCTGACATCATGACGAGAATTCAGACAGGATACTGGCCTGCTGACATGCTTGAAGCAGCATTCTCTGATTCCAAAAAGAGAACAGAGATACTTACAAGCAGCATCAATGCAGATGAGCGCGAACATATTACTCATAATGGGGGAATGAACAGCAATCCTCTCTATGTCAGTGAATTGAATACACTGTTTTTCAATGATTACTCAGATTACCGGTCAGATGTCTTTGTCCGGTATGATGAGGAGGGGGTAGAGGATCTGTTTCTCACGAGCAGGACACATTCCGTTTTCTATGATGATAATTCAGGCAGATTCTTTTTTGATTATATTGATATAAGGAATAATGTTGATTATTTCTATGATATATACACATACAATACTCATAGTGGAGAAGTAGTGAAGCTGGAAAACACCCGGAGAGGTATGTTCCCTCTTGTAGGTCCCCAGGGATATATGTACTTTGTACGCAACAGTTATAACTCCCATTATCTCATTAAATATGACCTGAAGAACAGCTTCTGTATTGATTCACTGCTCTTTGACAATACATACAGATTTCACAGTATGGATATTGACAATAATGGCAGGATTATTGCAGGCATTTACAGAGAGGGTGGTTTCAGTGATATTGCAATTGTCAGTTTTGAAGAGAAGTCCATTGATTTCATAACATCAAGCCGTATATCCAATTTCAAGGCCAAATGGTCTGACAGACACAATGGTTTCTATTTTATCAGTGACTACAGTGGAGTAAATGCTGTATATCTCTATTCCTTTGATGATTCTGCAATGCATGCTGTCTATCAGTCATACTATAATGTATCGGATTTCTCTGTTGATGAAGCAGGTAATACAATCTATATAGAGGACCTCTCGGGAAATGGGTATGATATCTATAGATCCGATTTGACAGTATCCCCTTCCGGCATTAAGCCTCTCTTCAATGAATATACACAGTATGAGCCAATGATGAATAAAGATGAGTTCATCTCATCTGCTCATTCCTACAAACCGTTTCTTCACTATTCCTCACCGGGAACATATATATTCCTCCCCTATATGTTTCCTCCTCTGGACTCATTGTCAACAACATCAACAATCGGTTTTGCAGGTTTCAATATGAACAGTGACATTGCACAGGGTTCGGGTTATCAGGCCACTATTGCACCCTTCAATATACTCTTTAATTCTGCAGACAGTTCATATCTCTATACCTACAGTTTTGCCCTCAATATGCACTTCCTCTATTTCAATCCCTCTTTCTATCCGTATATCATACTGCAGAATGATTCATCCGATATTATGCCTGACTATAAAGAGGCGGGACTGGTCATTACCAAGGATTTCTTCTCCTACTCCCGGTCAAAGGGTTTATCTGTTTCACTTGCAGGTGCATCTGATTCATCAATGTTCATTGTCCCTTCCCTCAGTTTATACATGAGCACGCTTGACGGGGGTATTAAGAGCATCATACCATCTACCGGCATATATTCATCATTCACACTGACACCCCTTTATAATATAGAGAACAGTACATTGGATTACAGATTCAATATTACAAACAATATGTATGATTATATATACGGCAATAATTCATACTTCATAAAGCTCAATATTGATTATTCCACAAAGAATGATATTGCTGTTTCAGGTTATTCCGGATTACTGCCTGATATTTCCGCTGCACTGAACAGGGTGATATATTTGCCTGAGGATATCAGTGATTCTTCGGGATACAGGGATTTCTCATATATCAATATCGGTACGGAGATACCGCTTGCCTACCCCGGTCTCGGCATACCGCTCAAATGGTTTGCATCCACACCCATTCAGCTTGATTATATATCATTTGAGGCATACTCATTTTTCTTATATTCCTTCAGCAGTGATTACAGCAATATACTCCTGGGAGCAGGATTGAATACTGCATTTGCCATTGGGGGAATGGTGGGCATCAAGCCTCAATTGTCAATAAATTATCTCTCCAGGGAAGACATTTTCAATGTCGGTTTCAATATTAATTACAATTACTGATAATAAAAAAAGGCGGGTTATTACACCCGCCTCTGTATTTCACTGTTTTATATAATATCAGTACACTTTCTCAGACATGAGTTTTGCCTGCTGGAATAGCAGCAGATAGTCCCTGCCTCCTGCCTTTGAATCAGTGCCTGACATATTGAATCCGCCGAAGGGATGCACACCGACCAGAGCTGCTGTGCATGGCCTGTTGAAGTAGAGATTCCCTGTCATAAGCTCCTTTTCGCCTTTCTCAATATGCTTCCTGCAGTTTGAGAAAACAGCACCTGTAAGACCGTAATCAGTGTCATTGGCAATCTCAACAGCATGGTCAAATGACTCAGCTTTTATTACAGCAAGCACAGGTCCGAATATCTCTTCCTGCTCAATCCTGTCACCGGGCTTGATATCCCTGATGATTGTCGGTTCAACAAAGAAACCCTTGTCAGGTCCCTTGTTGCCGCCCAGTATCAGTTTGCCTTCCTCTTTGCCTATTTCAATATACCTCATTATCTTGTCCTGGGCACCCTTGTTGATCACTGCCCCCATATTGTAATAATGATGGACCTCAGAATCAAAATTCCTGATATCCTTTATTTCAATATTCTTGGCCCTCTCTACAATGAGGTCTATCATTCTCTCATACACATCCTTGTGTATGATTGCCCTTGAACATGCAGAGCATTTCTGCCCCTGAAAACCATATGCACTCTTGACAATTGCATCTGCTGCCTCTTCAAAGTCAGTATCATTGTCAACAATAATATAGTCCTTGCCTCCCATTTCAGCAACAACCCTCTTGAGCCACTTCTGACCTTCCCGGACCTTTGCTGCCTTCTCGTAAATTCTTGTTCCGACTGCTCTTGAGCCCGTAAATGAGATGAACCGTGTCAATTTGTGCTCCACCAGAACATCCCCGACTTCTGAACCGCTTCCCGGAAGGAAGTTGAGAACACCGTCAGGCACACCGGCTTCAACGAATATTTCAAATATCTTGTGAGCTATTACAGGTGTATCAGACGCAGGTTTAAGGACTACTGTGTTACCTGTAACTATTGCCGCTGAAGTCATCCCGACTGTAATGGCAAATGCAAAATTCCACGGCGGTATAACTGCGCCTACTCCCAATGGGATATATTTCAGCTGATTATGCTCTCCCCTGAGTTTTGCAATCGGTTGTTTTTCCTGATATCTCAGTCCCTCTCTTGCATAGAATTCACAAAAATCAATACCTTCCGCAATACCGGCATCCGATTCCACCCAGTTCTTGCCTGTTTCCATACAGAGCCAGGCGGTGAGTTCTGTTTTTCTTTCTCTCATGATCTGAGCTGCTTTCATTAGTACTCCTGAGCGCTTCTCCTGTGATTCATACTGCCATGATTTGAATGCCTGAAATGCAGTCTCAATTGCCTGATTCGCCTGTTCCTTTGTTGCTTTGGAAACAAGGCCGACCACTGTATCTGCTTCACAGGGATAAACTGACTTGATCTTTTCAGTATTCATTATTTCTTCACCGCCTATGACAATGGGGTATTCCTTGCCGAGATTCTTCTCAACCTCTGATAAAGCGGCTTTCATTGCCTTCTGCTGCTCCGGTGTCTTGTAGAGACCAATTGGATTGTTTGTGAACTTATCTGCAATCATATTAACTCCTTTTTAGTATTGCTCTATTAATTTATTTAAATAACTCTTTATCTCACTATGGATATGAGGAACATCCTTATAATTCCTCAAATCCCTTAATTTCATCTTATATGAATTTAATCTCCTGTCAACATTCCTTATACTGATACGCCGGCATGATGATGATTGGACTGCCCGCAATTCCGGCTGACTGAGCACATCTGCAGAATATATTATTGTGATATTCTCTTTACTGTACATATTAAGCATATTCTTCCCTCTGAGTAAGGGATAAAACGGATCGTATCTTCTGTAAATATCAGCTGTTGAATATATGAAGTCATTCTCCGCATTGTAAAGTGAAAACATCATTTCAGTGTATGAGTGATAATCAATAAGGGGGGGATTGACTGCTATCAGAGGTGCATCTATGCCTGTCAGGAGAAACACAGATGCATATGCATTGAATCCGATGAATACAATATCGGAAAAATGTCTGCTGAAATAATTATGCATTGCCCTGATATTGTTTATAATTGATCTGCCGCCGGGTTTTTCCACTCCAAAATCAAATATATAAACGGGGCACTCAATGCTCTGTGCGATCTGATATGCTGTAAATGGTCTTGTACTCACAGTATTGGAGTATCTGTCAGAGAAATAATCAAATGGCAGGATAATTACGAGTTTATCATACTCCTTTCTATTGAAATACAGTTCACCGTTTATATTGCCTATTCTGATCTTCTTGCTCAGTGATTTCTCTTTGAAATCCGCCTTGGTCATTAGTGAGGAATAGTCAATACTGTAGGGATTGCTGAAATTGACCGGCTGTCCCCTCCTGAATGTATAATTGCCCCAGATAATGGAATCAGGATTATGAGGGTTTCCGAATATACTGTACTCAATGCCTGCAATACTCTTGCCGGCAGCATGGACAATCCTCTCACCCGGCACAAAGAAAACACTGCTGCCTCTATTGACTGCCTGTAAGAGGGCATAAACAGGAAGCTGGGGATTGAGAACTATGAAATCCTTCTCACTGACAGGTATATTAAGGGAATAATTGCTGCCTCTCTTGGTGAATCTCCCTGAGGTGTACCGGATTTTTTCAGGTAATGCATTGTCCCTGAAATACATTGTTGAGATATATGAGTAATTATCATTGAAACTGTGTTTGCCGGCACTGTAATGCCTGCTGAAACCGTCAATCCAGAGTGCTTTCTCAAACACCTCATACTCTCTCCTTTCAATATAGTAGTAACCGGCAGGCCTGCCTTTAAAAAATATCGTGTATCCTGTGGAAGCAGAAAGAAATATATAAGAAAGAATGCATAAAATGAATATTGTTTTTCTCATTCCCCGTTGTCTGAATAATCGTCTATTTCAAAAATTATTGAATCAAAATCAAAATAATTCACATATATGCGCGCAAATGTTGAGTCCTGATATTTTATGAAGTAGTAATGGCCCTTATTGATGTATTCCATATCATAGTATCCTTCTGAAGGCGGATCTGAATAGGGATATGTGCCAATGTCCTGTATGCCTGTTGTTTTATCAGACGCACCTATGGATGTATCTTTGGAGGGGGAAAGGAGAACCATACTATTCTGTTTGTATGGTCCTACAATTAGGTCAGATTCACTGTCATCAAGACCTGTTACAACAGTTCGGTTAAGGCATGAATGTGAGCTGTCATAGGCATAGGAATACACTGTCAATGTGTCAATGGTATTCATTTCAGTATTATCAGAAATAACTGAACATGAAAAAACAAATATGGTAATTGAAATTAGAGTTATAAGGTATTTCATAAAAAAAAGAGGGGCTAAAAGCCCCCCGTTTTAATGACTGCTTATTCCTGTTCCTCACCGAAGTAAGCTGTACCGTCTGTCTGATTCCAGAATTCAAAATCAATCTGATTCTCATCTGCTGAAATGCTTAATACATGGAGCAGTACATATTCAGTGTCCCTGTCTGAGGGAACATCTGTTGAATTGTCCAGTTTGATCCAGTACCAGCCGTCCTCTTCAACAGCGATTTTGCCTGCTGTCATTGAAGGAGCTGTAATGACTGTGCCTGCTGAACCGATATCAGCTTCTACTATGTCGCTTGCTGCTGCAAACTTTGTCTCTTTGGGTGTTTTATCTGCAGGTACAGTATAACCCTCATCATCAGGTGATACGAGTGTCAGCACATAGTCGCCGCCTGAATTGTCATAATACATGTCAAGGACTTCGCCTGTGCCATCCATTGTTGTGTCAACTCCGCCGTCATCATAGAATATGAATCCGGAGCCGAGATCTGCCTGTGTTACATCACGGTCATAGATGCTTCCTGTCATGGGACCTACAACAGTATCATAATGGTCAACAATAGCAGGATTGAGTATGTCGCATCCTGCGAAAACGAGCAGTAATACCGGGACAAGAATTAAGAGTTTTTTCATTAGTTACCTCCTGTGTTTTTATTTGGTTTCATTTCATTATAATCACTCTCAGTTTTCAATGATTCCTTATCAAGTTTGTCTTCAGCTTCAGTTGTCCTGTTCATTTCAGGATACACCCTGTCATGTACACGATTGAGCTTTGTCTCCATCACCTCAATCTTCTTTGACAATTGGTCAATCCTCTTATTCAATGCATTGATATCCTCTTGTGTCTTTGTGTCAGTACATCCCGGAAATGAGAATAAAATAATTGAAATAACAATTAAAAAAATTACCCTTTTCATTTAAACTCCTTATAATATAATTATACAGGCATGATACTTAATGTCAATAGAATCGTTATTCCTCAAAAATAAAGTACTTGAAAGAGGTATGTTTCCTCACAAACAATCATGAGGCGAGGACAGTTCTCGGAAAGCACGTTTGCCAACCCGTGCATAACCGATAATTCGGTGCTGATGAGAATGTGCGAGCCTCGCCGTCAATACTTCAATCGCTTTGCTCAATGCTTTTTTATTAAGAAAACAAACAATTCATAATAGTTATATTCAGTGACTTTTTCTTATGAGGAAAGACGGTATGCTGTTTTCATTTGACTGCATTCTTGTATTTATAAACACTTAATCAGTGCTGATT
>JAXHVG010000143.1:0-2184 GCA_034189245.1 Caldifarciminota bacterium | reverse complement strand
CATGATTATTGACACAGTATATTCAACTGAAATGCAGAGAAAGAGCAGATTGTTATCAGGTCTCTTTGATGAATGTGAATTTCTCTCCGGCATATACAGAAATGGAGATATTGTATCAATTACAGATAATCCCGATGCCTTCATATCCCTTGCCGGAAGCATTGATATTGACAGTAGTGTTCCCTCTATTGCAATTGATGACATGAATGAAATCAGTTTGTCTGAAGTGGAGCATTTCCTCACATCAAGGCAACCGGGGAGAAAGAGAATAAAGAATCCCTTCAATTCATCCCGTCCCTCTTTCAACAGGCCGTTTGCCGAGAGAGCCCCTGATTTTCTAACAAATATTATGACGCGGGCAGTGCTTATTCTGCTGATTGCAGTTATCATGCTGCTGCTGTTTTAGAAAACAATTACCTTCCGTCTGTCTATCACTTCAGTGCCCTTTTTGACAATAATGAAATACATACCGGCTGAAGGCATATCTGCCGAATACTTCCTCACTGAAGGCAGAACCACATCATCTTCAAGTACATACACAAGTCTCCCCGCATTATTGTATATATTGAGGGAGTATCTGTCTCCTTCATATACTGTCATACTGAATCTTACTGTGCGGTTGAATACAATATCCGATACTATAAGTGCATCAATATCCGGATGCTCACTCCTGGAGAATTTATCATAGTACTGAGGGATGTCACGTGTTATTTTCAGAGAGAATGAATCCCTTATCATATCCTCTCCTGACGCGAATGTGAATGAATCGGATGTGAATGCAATACATCTGCCCGTGAACTGCACTCCGGTGACAAGATTATTGCCGCGGGGAATATCATTGTAATGGACTGATATTGAATTGCTGTCCAGTTCAAGAGCAAAGTTGAATAAACTGTCCGAATAATTCCTTATATTATTGAAAACAATGACAAACTTCCCCTTATTCTCAAAGTACTGCCTCACAGCATGCCCTCTGAGTATATCAAGATAATGGGATGACTGCAGTGTTTCCGAATACCTGTAATCATTCCAGCCGGTGAATATGAGTGGTGCAAGTGTAATGTCCACGGGCAATGGTTCAATACTGTACATCGGCTGATCCATTGAATCAAATGCAATAATGCCGTTTGCATTGACATAAAGAGCACTGTACACACTGTCATTGAAACTGAATTCAAACGGCAGAGCTATTCTCACACATTCATCATCACTAAAGGGTATCCTGCTCCATCCGTCATTGATCTTCCGCCAGTCATTGTATACGGGTCTGTTGGACAATTCTTTCATATCCGATGTATAGAGATAATATTCATTAACAGGTCCTGTAAATGTATATGAATGCTTCAGTTTCACGGGTATTGTGAAATAATACACTTCACTGTATGATCCCAGGTTCACTGTCATTGTCCCCTCAACAGAATCACTCAGGGGATTATCCACTCTTACTGTAAATTGAACCGGGTATTCCCCGGCTGCTTCCATTGAATTAATGTGAATGGAATCACTGTAAACAGTGCCGCTCTGTAAGGACACAGAAGCAGAGACATCGGATAACCGCACAGGTGATGTGTTCTCTATCTCAAAGGTGAGGGTTGTCTCTGTATTCCTCACTATGAAATCACCAGTATCGGATAGACTGCGCGCAGAAACAAAGTCAATTGAAAATGAGGGCTGCAGCCCGGTCAGTGCAATAGGTTCAAACACAGTGTCAGAGAGAAATGATATGCCCAATGTGCAGACAGTATCTGCAGGTACATTGAAATCACCCGGTTTGATGATCAAACCATCCTTGAATACATGGGTTGAATCAGACATCAATGTGTCCAGAACCATTGAATCCCTCACAGTGGTAAATCCGTAAGGAAGATAATGCGTAAAACAATTTATCTCATAAGCATTCTCTGTGCCGAAATTCTTCAGTTCAATATCCATTGAAACTGTATCTGCAGTGTATTGAGAAACACCGGAATAATTGAGTCCTACAAACGGACCTTCATCAATAATAATAATTCGCCTGCTCTCCATTGTTCTTCCCGGCAGATAATATGAAAAAAGAATGGTGTCACTGACAGCACCCCCGTGATTCAGAGTATAATCACCGGGCAGGGAGAAATCCAGGGACTGCTCTGCTGAATCACTGTATAACAGGGCAAAGAACGGCTTGTCCGCAGTACCTGTGAATTC
>JAXHVG010000142.1:0-2180 GCA_034189245.1 Caldifarciminota bacterium | reverse complement strand
CTATACCGGCGGCAGTGAGAGCACATTCTCCATACTGTACTTCATTAATATTATTGCAGGAAGCTTCTTTCTGCTCACAAAGGGAGGCATGGTCCTCGCTGCACTGTCAGCTGCAGGATATTTGCTTCTCCTTCTGGGTGAATACTTCGGTTTCCTTATCTCCCCCTATGCCCTGGAAACCAATCTTCTGATTGACACACTGATAATACGCATCTATATCAATGCACTGGCTTATTTCCTCATTGCAGCAATAGCGGGTTTTCTCTCTGAACGCCTGCAGAAGGGCCGTGAAGAGATACTGACATACAGGGTGCGCCTCAGGGACATCATAAACAATATACAGTCAGCAATTATTATTCTCAATGAGAATGACAGGGTAATGGACTTCAATAGGAGCGCGAAACAGCTGATGCCCGGTATTGAACTCAACAGAAGCATTTACAATACAGATATAAATGTGCTGAGCCGCATAAAGTACAGCAATTATTTCCAGTTTACGCAGGAGAACAAGCACTATGATGTCCGTGTGGAGAATCTGAGGCACGGCAATGTTGAAAATAATACAATACTCATTATCAATGACATAACCCGCCTCAAGGAGTATGAGAGGAAATTTCTGGAGAAGGAGAGAATGAGTGCAATAGGGGAACTGGCTGCTTCTATTGCCCATGAAATCAGAAACCCCCTCTCATCCATAAAGGGTTCTGTAAATATACTCCGTGATGAGATGGGCAGTGAAGCAGAAAGTCACCCGATGTTCCGGGTAACATTGGAGGAAATAGAGCGGCTCAATCATCTCATCAATGAATTCCTCGTCTATTCATCCAGGGGCAGTGCCAATATTGAAAGTATTAATCTGAGCAGGACAATTGACAAGATAAACAATCTGCTCAATATTGACTGTCTTGAAACAGACAATATCAGTGATGACACAGTGATTTACGCTGACTACAATAAATTCAAGCAGATAATGATTAATCTGCTTCACAATGCACTGGATGCAGTAAAGGATAGAGAAGATAAACTGATAAGGATTCGTTTCAGTGAGAACACGGAGAATCATATAATTGATATAATTGACAATGGGCCGGGTGTTGATAAGTCAATTGAAGATAAGATATTCCATCCATTTGTCAGTTCAAAACCGGGTGGTACGGGACTGGGTCTTGCCATTGTTTACAAGATAGTGAGGGAAGAGCATTCGGGCAGTATTGAGTATATAAGGGAGAATAATATGACAATATTCAGAGTAACTTTGGAGAGAAAGCATGATTAAATATCACATATTGGTTGTTGATGATGATAAGAACAGATGCAAGATGCTGGACTATAAACTGAAGAAGAGCGGTTATAAGGTCACATATACGACAAGCCCCGGGAAGGCATTGGACATATTCAGTGCAGAGAATATTGATGTTGTTGTTTCTGATATACGCATGGGGGAGATGACAGGCATTGAATTACTGAGGGAACTCAAGACAATAGACCCCCTTATCAATGTCATTCTCATCACTGCTTACGGGAAGGACAGTGAACTCCTGCTGGAGGCACTCAGGGGAGGAGCATTTGAATTTCTTGAAAAGATTGAGGATATTGACCTTTTGAACAGTATCATAGAGAAGGCAATTAAAGACAGACAGGTAAAGATCAATTTCAATTACTATAAGGACAAGTATGATGTTGACGAGAAACCGATGTTTCTCGGCGAACATCAGTCCGTCAAAGAGATAAAGTCCATGATAATGAATATCGCGCCGACCGATTCCACTGTGCTCATAACAGGTGAAAGCGGAACAGGCAAGGAAATCGTTGCCAAGATGATATATAAATATTCAAACAGGAAGAACGCAAGCTTTGTGTCTGTCAATTGCGCTGCAATCAATGAGAATCTCCTGGAGAGTGAGCTGTTCGGGCATAAGAAGGGCTCTTTTACAGGAGCATATACCAATAAGGACGGGCTCTTCAAGGTTGCCAATGAGGGCACTATTTTTCTGGATGAGATTGCTGAAATGGATACATCCATGCAGGTAAAACTCCTCAGGGTTATTCAGGAAAAGGAGATAACCCCCATAGGCAGTGTGGAGACAATACCTGTTGATGTGAGGATCATTGCTGCAACAAACAAGGATATTGAAAAGGAGGTGGAAAACAACAGATTCAGAACAGACCTCTTCTACCGC
>JAXHVG010000141.1:0-2700 GCA_034189245.1 Caldifarciminota bacterium | reverse complement strand
ATACTGGGGTGTCTGAATCAGCATCACCCTGTCCCTGTCAAGAGAATTGATTGATGACTCTGTCATATACCTCACTGTCTCAACAGGTCTCACATAGGGCATCACAATGGAGCCGTCCCTGTATGCATTCATGATATCCTCAATAAAGTCACGGTCTATAAATGGGCGCGCTCCGTCATGCACAAAGACCATATCACTGTCAGATGCTTCCAGTCCATTGATAACTGACTGTGACCTGGTGGGGCCTCCTGTTGTGCAATCCACGTTATTGTAATTTTCAAAGAGATTCTCGGTCTTCTCCATGTCACTCTCTGCTGCAACAACAATTATCCTGTCTATAAAACTGCACTGCAGACACTGTTTAACAGTGCGGACAATCACCGGCTCGGAGTCAAGCATGTAAAACTGCTTCTTAATATCCGATTCAAAGCGGGTGGAACTGCCTGCTGAGGGCAGTATCATGTCAATCTTCATTATCCGTCCCAATAATCAATTTCAGTTTACCCTTTATATTCAGCACATTCTTCACAATACCGGAGTATATCCTGCCTGTGACGAGTTTATCGGATTTTGTGAATGTCTTGACATCCTTATTGACAACAAATCCCTCAAACACATCACCGTCAGCATCAGTAACAATGAAATCCACTCTGCTGCCTGCAGAATGCTTCTCACTCTTTGATATGCGTATATTGTCCAGATTGATAAACTTCACATTGAATATTCCCGAAATTCCTGTTGCCCCTTTCTCACCGCTTATTATCATAATGCATGAATTATCAAATGCATATTTGAAGAGTGAGGTGATATTGGGTTTGATATTCTCCGGTTTAATCAAATCATTCCTCTTGAGAAAATCCAGTGACTCTCTGGCTGTATTGCTCTCTGTAGTATCCTCATTGCTGTCCCGTATATTGATCATCATCTCAATGGATACAATGAATTTACCCGAGATTATGCCCGATTTTATCAGATGAATGAGATTCCTGTCTGCCAGTGCCCTGTATGAGAGAACATAGTCCTTGCCACTGTCATATTTGACAATTTTCTTCTTAATCTCCCTTCTGCCTGAGAATAATTGTATTATTATCGCTGCACTGAGCAGAATTACTGCAGGCATGTATAATTTCAGAATTACTGCAGGCAGACAGAGTATCATAATGAGCAGAATTATCATATTCATTTAATTACTCCAATTTTTAATTCTTGATACTATTTCCTCAGTACTGTCAGCAATCTCATCCGGCATGAGTATCTCCTCTGATGCCCTGTTTCTCAAGGCAATAACATTACTGCAGTACTGTTTGAAGAGATGCAGTTTACCTGAACCCTCCGATGACCTGTTCTTTGTTGATATGCATATATCGGCATCCTTGATAATACCGGGTATATACTGCCACGGTACTCTACCTGTCAGTATGACATTCTCTCCATTGAGCTGCTCTGTGATATTATCAGTGACAGGAAAACCCACGACAATGAATTTGACATCTGACGCGCCCGTCTGTTCAATTATTTCTGCAAGGGCATCTATACCCTGCACGTCACTGAATACACCCATCCAGAGTACTATTGTCTCACTGGCCTCCCTGAATGATTTGATACTCTTCACTGCAGGGGGGTTGAAGCGCCTGTCATCAATAATCATCTTATTTTCTTTCAGTGAATTATTGTATGCAAAATAGGTGTTGTAGATAATGAGTTCTGCCTTGGATTCAATCATATGCTCAAGAAAGCGCACTGCGTATATAAACGGAGGTCTTCCCGGCAGAACACCCGCAAGTTTCATTTCATGTGACATTGAGCCCTGATAATCCAGTATATACTCCTTCTTGGTGACTGCTGACAGAATCATTGCAATAAAGCCCGCCTCATGGGTGAATGCCAGCATTTTGCCGAACCTCTCATCCCTCATTGCCCTCAGGCCCCTTATTAGGAGCATAAAGTCAAGAATCAATTTTCTCCAGCTGAAGCCTATAATATCAATACTGCCGAAAAGAGGAGCTATTCTCATAGAGGCAATACCGTCCATATCCCTTCCGCCTGCATAGCAGAGTATTTTTTTATCCCTCAGCCTGCCGGCAATATTCATTATCCTTATATGGCAGCCCCTGTCATTGAAGAATGCTGTTGTTGCAATACACAGAATACTACTCATCTTCACCACTATTTTCAATAATTTCCCTTATTTTGTATATCTCCCTGCCGCTTGCTTCAAAATAAGCCCTTACCTGTATCTCGCTCATCAGTCCCAGCATGAAGATCTGCAGGGCAATAATGCCGAGAAAAACAGATATGATAAGAAGCGGATTGCCTGTCATGTCTATGCCGAAGAAAATCTTCATAACAATGAGAGCGATAAATGATATCAATGATAATAGACCTGTATAGACGGAGAGACCGCCTATTGCATATATGGGACTGCCGGAGAATTCATTGAGGAATTTTACAGTCATCATGTCAAGGAATACCTTCAGAATTCTTGAAAGACCGTATTTTGAATAGCTTGACCGTCTTTTCCTGTGGGATACAGGCATCTCAATAATATGAGCTCCCCTTGCATGGGCAAGATAGGGTATGAATCTGTGCATTTCACCATACAGCCGGATCTCGGGCAGTACAGAGGATTTGAAGACCTTAAGGCTGCATCCTGTATCATGGATCTTGAGATTGAGGAAAGAAGATATTATCCTGTTGGCA
>JAXHVG010000140.1:0-7042 GCA_034189245.1 Caldifarciminota bacterium | reverse complement strand
GGACAGACACCCTCAACACCCTCCATTTCCCATATCAATGCATTGAATGTCCAGATGGACAGGATGTTCAAGGAAGGTCTGGACAATCAATGCATTGATATGGGAAATGGAGGGTGTTGAGGGTGTCTGTCCCCTCTTGTCATATTTGATGAAATTCTTCATATCAAAGTAATAACCCCTGTTCTCTACCTCATTAATGCGGTCAAGGGCTTTATCCGAAACAGCCATTACTGCAAGTCCCGGGGGAAGAGCAAATGCCTTCTGAACACCTGCGAGTATTACATCAATCCCCAGTTTGTCCACTTCAATCTTTACTCCTGTCATTGCTGAAACAGCATCAACAGCCAGTATCACATCAGGATACTTCTTAACTACCTCTGCAATTTCTTCAATTGGATTATAGACACCTGTAGATGTTTCATTGAGAACAAGTGTCAAAAGATCATAGTTGCCTGTGCTGAGCTGTTCATCCACCATCTCCGGTTTGATTGCCTTACCCCATTCAACCTTCAGCTGATCCGCCTCTTTGCCGTTTGAGAGAGCAATATCATTCCATCTGTCAGAGAATGCGCCGCACATTGCACTGAGTATCTTCTTCCTTGAGAAATTCTTTGTTGTTGCCTCCATGCATCCTGTTGCAGAAGCAGTAACAAGGAATACCCTGTTATCAGTGTAAAGTGCCTTCTGCAGCTTGGGAACAACATCATTGTAAAGGTCTGAAAATTCGGGAAAACGGTGTCCAATCATCTCAACAGCCATTGCATCCCTCACTTCCTTGACAACCTCTACAGGTCCCGGAATGAATAATTTTTTATGCATTAAAACCTCCTTACTTGTTTATTGT
The DNA here is from genome assembly GCA_034189245.1 of Caldifarciminota bacterium. Classification (GTDB taxonomy): domain Bacteria; phylum Hydrothermota; class 32-111; order 32-111; family 32-111; genus JAXHVG01. The sequence goes on along the minus strand of JAXHVG010000140.1, from coordinate 6,198 downwards.
GAAATTTTAACATTTTAAAATACCTTGTCAATAACATCAGAGTACAATTATTTACATTAATATTTATGAGTATTTTATGTATTAAGAGCTTGATAAAATTATAAGAATACACTAAAAAGAAATAATAAATCGGTGTATAATTGAACAATTCATGGAATAGGAGAACCACAAAACAATGAAAGATGAGTTAGGTTTAAAATGAATAATGGAAAAGGAGATAAGACAGTTTGAAGATTATATGTTGATAGTGAAAAACAGGATATTGTAAATATTAATCTTTCCGCCCATTATTTCTCTCAGAAAGTCATTGATTTACAATGCAGGATTCTTCTTGGGTTTCATCATGTCCATGTGGGATTGATCATGATAGATAATATATTGACAAACAGGGAATGATTACCTCTTCTTTCTGCGTATTCTTTTGAAATAATCCTTTATATTGTCCGAGAAAAAATGCATGTCAGCGAAATCAGATAATTCCCTGTGACATGCCAGATCACATCTGCTGCAGTCACATTTTTCAATTGCCTCTATCATACATCCGTCTTTTACACTCCCGTCAGAAGATACTGTTGTCAGCATCCAGTCCCGGCATTGTCTATCTTCCCCGGCATGTTTCAGATATGACGGCATATTGACTATATTGTAACTGTTTTTTAAAGATAATAATCGCTCCGCTGTTTCATGCCTCTCATCTCTGCTCAAGGCAATATTTTCGCTTGCATTGTATTTGTAGATGAAACTGAACCAGAATCCCGAAACCCTCTCTTTGAAGAAATCCAGGATCTCATCTATATGATTTACATTGATCTTGGATATAGAAACAAGCGCAATGATATCAACAGATGTTGTCTTGAGATTGCTGACCATTGTATCAAATGCACCCTCGCCGCGCAATGCATCATGCTGCTTTTTCAATCCGTCAACAGAAACATAGAATTTATCCGGATAATATCCCGCAAGAGATATGGTTGCATTGCTTGCCACGGTTGTTGTAATCCCCAAATTCCTTGTGAAGTAGATTAGTTCTTTCAAATGACTATATAAAAGGGGTTCACCCCCTTCTATCACAATTCCCCTGACACCCTGTTTCTTCAGCTTATAGATAATATGCTTCCACTGTTCCGGAGGCAGTTCATTCTTTTCACCGTATATCCAGGGACAGTGAAGGCATTTCAATGTGCATTGTTTGGTGATCTTCAGTGATGCAATGAGAGGTGAGTGATCATCTTTATTCCATCTGTATATCCGGTATAAAAAATAGAATGGAAAGATAATCTTTGAGACAGGGTCATTCATCAGATTCTTTCTCCAGTATCAAAAGCATAATCTCAACAATCCGGGGGTCAAATTGTGTGCCGGAGGATTCTGAGAGTCTTCTCTTTGCCTCTTCTACTGACAGTGAGTTCCTATAGGGTCTGTTGGTTGTCATTGCATCATAGGCATCAGCCACAGCAATAATGCGTGCTGTCAGGGGTATCTCATTGCCCTTTAAACCTGCTGGATAACCCCTGCCGTCAATACGTTCATGATGATATAAAATACCTTCCTTTATTTCACTGAGCTGTTCAATTCTTCCTACAATCTCAATACCCTTCCGGGGATGCTTCTTTATCTCATCATACTCCTCATCAGTGAGTGCCCCCTTCTTCAGCAGTATATTGTCCGATATGCCTATCTTACCCACATCATGGAGCAGTGCTGCAAGTTCCAGTTTATGCATCTTCTCACTGTCAAATCCCATTGCTTCAGCTATCTTGAGGCAGTACTCGGTTACACGCTCCGTATGCCCTCTGGTGTACCTGTCCCTTTTCTCCACTGCTGTAACAATGGATGAGATGGACTGCTTGGTCAGTTCAGAGAGATCATTGTAGAGCTTTGCATTTTCAATTGCAACTGCAGACTGCCGGGCAAGTGATTCAAAGATGCGTATGTCATCATCAGTAAACTGCCCGCCTCCTTTTTTATTGAGCACCTCTGCTACGCCTATTACTCCCTTCTTTGTAACAAGGGGGACTGCAATGACTGACTTGGTGCTGAATTTGGTCTTCTCATCCACATCCTTGTAGAACCGTTCATCCCTGGAGACATCAGGCACATAGACAGTTCTCATATTCTCCGCAGCCCACCCGACAATACCCTTGCCCACGGGAACCCTTATGCTCTTTGCTGCTTCCCCCTTCTCACCTGTTGCAACCCTGAAGTAGAGTTCTTCCGACTGGCTGTCTATCTGGAAGATAGAACTTGCCTCAGCAGAGAGTATCTCCTTTGCCTTATCCATTATAAGAGCAAGAAGTTCATCAAGATCCAATGTTGACGAAAGAAGTATGGAGGTCTCAATGAGATTCCTGATTCTCCCTATCTCCTCTTCAAGGCCATTGTAAAGAGTCCTGTTCTCAATAATGACACTGAGCTGACTGGCAAACAGTTTTGCTATCTCAAGATCATTATCATCAAATGCACTGTCAGACCTCCTGTCAATGAGTTCCAGCACACCTATAATACTTGATGAGCCTGTTATGGGCAGACAGAGTATATTACCGGGTATATAGTCAATCTCCTCAGCTATCTTCCTCTTCCATTTCTCATCATTCCTCACGTCATTGGACAGTATGGGTATGCCTGTGAGATATACCCATCCGGCAAGGCCTTCTCCCTTCTTTAATTTCAATGACCGGAGTTTTTCCGCAATATCCTCCGACTGAGTTCTCATACTGACAAACTCAAGACTATTTGCTCTTTCATTGAAGAGGAGCAGGGAGCCGTATCTTGCACTGACTATCTCAACAGCCAGGTCAAGCGAATCCTCGTATATCTTATCAAGGGACCTGTGCATTCTGCCTATATCACTGAGACGCATCAGCACCTTCTGCTGAATGCGCATTGCTTCCAGTTCTTTCCTGAGTTTCTCTTCCTTACTCATAATCAAATTGTATTTGAAAGCAGTGTATTGTCAATACTGCTATCATTTGTTATCCTCAAGCAGTCTATCCATATTGGCGAATATCTTCCTGAGGCGGGTTTCATCAATATACTGTTTATTCTCTTTTTTATTCAAATCCCCCCGTAAATTATTAAGCCAGTTCAAATCAATCCGCATATCATAATCAATCACTTTAGCTTTATGGAGATAATCAATCAATTCCCTGTGAGAGAGTTCAGTTTCAAACCTTTTGCTGAAATATTCGTAGAAGCCCTCTTTCACGATTCTTACTGCACCTTCATAATCCTCAAAATCAAGTCTCAGCAGACCTTCCTGGGCAAAATTTGTGCATCTGTTGAGACGGTTCCTGAAATTGGTGAATCCGCTTTCCTTATAGAGTTCTTTTCTCTCTTGGGATAATTCATCCAATTGTTTGATAATCTCATCATTCAATGTCATTTCACGGAGTTCCTCAATCCTGTTCTTGATTCTTTCAAGCCTGTTCTTCCTCACACGCATCTCTTCAAGTTCCGTTCTCAGGGATTTTATCTCCCTGATAACAGCAGAATCAATATACATTCTCTCTCTGAGGGGAATGAATCCCTTTATTCTCTTCAAATCATAGGATATCAATCCTATGGATAATAAAAGCAAATAGATCATCAATGACGGAATAGTGAGCAGCAGTTTCATGGCAAATTCCTTCCGATTGGATAATCTGCCCTTAATGTCTTCACTCTTTATAAATCCTCTTTTGAATCCATTACTCAACCCGGTATATCTGTATTTTCCCTGCTGCACCCTCTCTATGAAATGAATACCCTCCCTTTTAATTACAGTGAAATCCGCATTATTCTCTACTGAAGGGTAGAGCACTGCTGAATCTTTCATCTCGTATAAATCAGCAAAGAGGATGGGGAAAAACACAATGTTTACAATAATAAGGATTATTATGAAGATTATATTGACTGTTAAAGCTGATAATTTGATATAGTGTGATGAAATGAATAAAAGAATTATGAAAGATATGATAATTAAAATTAACATTCACCCTCCCGATTACATTACATGAATGGAGGCATACCCTGCAGACCGCCCTTGGTAAGTTTCTTCATCATCTTCTTCATCTGTTTATGCTGTTTTACAACAAACTTCACCATCTTGACTGTATTGCCGCTTCCCCCGGCAATACGTCTGACCCTCTTCTTATTGTTGAGGAGATGCGGATTTGCCCTTTCAACAGGTGTCATTGACAGTATGATTGCTTCAACCTTCTTTATCTGCTCCCCCTCCATACCGGTAAGCTTTACCTTTGAACCGACACCTGGCAGCATCTTGAGAATATCCTGCAATGGACCCATTTTCCTCAGCTGCTTGATCTGTTCAAGATAATCCGTGAAATCAAAACTGCCTGTCTTGAGTTTCTTTTCCATATCCCGGGCTTCCTCCCGGGAGACCATATCCTCTGTCTTTTCAACAAGTGATACAATGTCACCCATGCCCAGTATTCTTGATGCCATCCTATCAGGGTGGAATCTCTCTATCTGATCAATATGTTCACCTGTTGTAATGAATTTTATCGGGCTGTCCGTGGCTCTGGATATAGAAAGTGCAGCACCGCCCTTCTGATCCCCGTCCATCTTTGTCAGAACAATACCGCTTATGTCCAGTCTGCTGTTAAATCCCTCGGCACTGTTTACAGCATCCTGTCCTGTCAGTGCATCTCCGACATAGAGTATCTCACAGGGTTTTACCTTCTTCTGAATCCTCTCCAGTTCATCCATCAATTTCTCGTCAATATGAAGCCGTCCTGCTGTATCCAGTATCATTATATCAGCAGCATTGCCGCGCGCATGATCAGCAGCCCTCATTATAATATCTACAACATCCCCGCCCTTGCCTTCAAAGAACATTGCACCGGAGTGTTCAGCCACAATCTCAAGCTGCCTGTATGCAGCCGGTCTCTTTACATCACAGGGGACAAGGAGAGTCCTCTTGTCTTTCTTTTCAAACATCTTCGCCAGTTTCCCGCAGGTTGTCGTCTTTCCTGTTCCCTGCAGTCCTACGAGCATTATAATTGCCGGATTCCCGCTGAGATGAAGATCATTATCACCTGCAGAGAGTATCTCCGTAAGATGATCATTGACTGCCTTGACAATAATATGTTCCGGCTTGAGTGATTTCAGTATATCCTGACCCAATGCATACTCTTCAACATCAGTGATAAACTGTTTGACTATCTTGTAATTGACATCTGCCTCAAGGAGAACGAGTTTTATTTCCCTCATTGTTTTCTTGAGATCACTTTCAGTGATCTTGCCCTTATTCTTTACATTCTCAAAAATACTGTTCAGTTTTGATGTAAGATTCTCAAGCATCCTTATTAACTCCTGCTGTTTGCATTATAATTTTAACCAGTTCATTGTAATCAATAGCGTCAAATTCCGCTTCTGCCGGGAGATCGGACACATCAGTCATACCCGGTACGGAATTGACCTCCAATTCATATATACTGCCTGACCGGACAATAAAGTCCACCCTTGCAAATGATTTGAGATTGAGATATTCAAACACCCTGACAGCCGAATGTTTCAGTTCTTCAATGATATGCCCGTCAAGTTCCGGCGGCAGAATGAATTGAGTCATGCCTTTCGTATATTTGGCTTCATAATCATAGAAGACATTGCGGGGCCTCAGTTCAAGGGGAGTCAGTGCCCGCGGTATGCCGTTCTCTTCTATTACACCGACTGTGATTTCCTGCCCTCCCTCAGCATACTCCTCAGCAATGAAGGCATCATACTCCTCTAAACCGTCTTCTATCAGTCCTGTATCTGATGGACTGATTATCTGAGTACCGACACTGGAACCGCCTGTATTGGGTTTCAGTATTATCTTCTTCTCAAAATTTTTCTTTATAATATCCCTGTCTTCAGTGAATATCTTGCTGTTGATAAAGAGAGACCTCAGTGTGGGTATGCCGATGCTCTTTAGAACTGTCTGTGTATAGTATTTATTGATAGTCAATGCAGAAGCAATAACACCTGAACCTGTGTAGGGTATATTGATATTTTCAAGCATGCCCTGAACAATACCATCCTCACCGGGTTTACCGTGCATAATATTGAATACAGTGTCAAAGTCCTTCAGATGACGGCATATATTGGTCTCATATTCAATCAGCTGCGGATTGTATCCTATTGTCTGCAGTGCATTCATTATACCCTTGGCTGATCTGCTGGATACACCGGATTCCGGTGAAGGTCCACCGAAGAGTA
>JAXHVG010000014.1:0-3907 GCA_034189245.1 Caldifarciminota bacterium | reverse complement strand
GTCACATTCATGCCGGGCATAATGAGTTCCTTCATGAAATCACCCCTTCCGTATCCTACTGCCAGTATGCTGCTGTAATGATTATGATCATTGACAATCATCTGCATCAGAATCCTGTCACCATTATTGCGTTTTTCCATATAAATCCTTTTTTTGACATTATATAATATAGACAATATAAGGCAAGAGCCGAGAACTTTAAGCAGGGAGAGGTAAGAGACTCGAGTCGCGAGACACGGGACACGAGAAATCGCGAATAAATTTGCTCACGTACAACGGAAAACGGAAACCGGCTTGCGCCGAGTCAATGGTTGATGGTGGAGAGAGCGTACAACGTACAACGTACAAAGTACAATGGTTGAATGAAAAGCAGGAAGAAAATGACTGTGATGAGCAGCCACAGAGATTGCTTCGCGAATGTTTGCCACGAGAGATGAACTCGCAACGACGAAGACTGGCTGGAGCCGGGTCAATGGTTGATGGTGGATGGTCAATGGTTCTGTGGATAGCCGGCTATGAAAGATAGTGGCTTGTCGCTTGTAACTCGTAAAGAAGGTAAAAGGTAAAAGGTAAAAGAAGAACCGGCTTGCGCCGGGTCAATAGTTGAGAGTTTATGGTTGAAAGACCGTACAACGACAATTTCGTGTGATACGATAAAAAAGAAGGTAAAAGCTACAAGGTAAAAGGTAAAAGCATGACCGGAGTCTATCTCAGACACCAGCCACCAGAACACTAGCCACAAGTAACCAAATCTCTACTCGCTCTTTATATCGCATTACGCATCACGCCGCGTCGCTGCGTTCCTCGAATCTTTATCCTTCTTTTACCTTTTACCTTTTACCCTCTTTGCTTCAATCGATAAGATTGTATTCATTGACAGTAATTGTACATATTATATAATAGAAAAAACAGTGGAGGTATATTATGAAAAAAGTAATGATTATGTTAATTGCAGGCATTCTCTTCTTGTCGCTTTATTCCAAGTCCGGAGGAGGTCTGGGCGGGCCGATGTTCGGGTACTACATGAATGAGATGGATGATATTAATGCTACAATTAGCAGTATAACAGGCAAGAGTCTGGCTGATACAGATTTCCAGATGGGAGGGGGCGGTTATGCTATTATGGATGGTCTGATAATAGGCGGATACGGATACGGGGGTGAGCAGGTGCTTGCAACTGACAGCCTCAGCCTAAATTACTCTATTGGCGGCGGTGCATTTGAATTCGGCAGATTATGGAATATAAAAATCATGCATATCGGTGTAATAGGTAAAATCGGATCCTCCGAGGAGGTTATACGCCTTGAGCCGAAACCGCTCATAAATATTTCACTGGATTCACTCCTCACAAATCCCGGCAGAACATCTGTAATGAAGAGAGGCGGATTTGAAACAGGATTATCCCTGATGGGCATATTCCCCATAAAGAACTGGATAAGCATTGCACTCAAGGGCGGTGTTTCATACGGTTTTTCACGGGACTGGAAACTGGAAGACGGCGGTGATATACTGAACAGCCCGCAAGACAGACCCCTGAGATATGACCTCTCTCTCGGTGTTATGTTCGGTATGCTTGCCGGTGAATAATTAATATGCGGCTCCTGTTCTTCCTGCTTATCCCCCTGTTTATAACAGGTTCACCGTCACCATACTGCGGTGATTCAGGCGGCCGGCTGATACAGAGCGGGGAGAATGTATATATATATAATGCCCATGCAGAGAGCTATTCCATTGACATGGATAGATCACTATTTGAGTTCATGTCATTGAAGAATCTCGGCAGCAGGGTATATTTAGGCAAACTGAAGGACAATGCAAGGGCAGGTCAATTGGTCAATGTTTATTATTCCCATTCCGGTATCACAGATACATTATCCTTTACAATCTCACCTTCATTTATCAACCTTGATTTTGAAGACCGGAATCTCTTGAGCGGTGATTCGCTCAGAGGCAGCATTATCTTTGCTGAGGGCAGCAAAACAACTGCAAGGGGCATTGATTCTGTCAATATGATAATAACCAATACGGGAAACGATTCCTCATATACAATCAATGTATTGTCCATTGATTCACTGTATGATTATGATTATTCATCGGGATTTATCCGGGTCAATATGCCCGCTCCCTCAGGCAGCGGACTGTTCAGTACAGACATTGTCTATTTCAGTAATAAGAGGAGTGATACAATTGTCAATACAGGGGGATTCAATACAGACAGAACTGTTTACAGCAGCAGTATGATTATACTGGACTGCAGGGATAGATACAAAAGCAGGCAATTGGAAAAACTCCTTACAGGATTTACAGGCATGCCTGTAAGCACATATTTCTTTGATATTGATACTGATTCCATTATACGAAATAGTCCGGATTTCCTTGCTGTTATTATGGATAAACCGTTTTCAATGGGTTCAGTGAATGCTCTGAGGGAAGGACTCAGCTCAACAGTATTCATATTCTCTAAGAACAACCTGCTTCCGTCTCTTAATGAAAATGACAGCCTGGGTTTCACATCTGTTCTTTCCTCACCTGATTCTTCCTCACCATTCTTTGAGAGTACTAGTGAATACTCTTTCATGAGTCTGGAGGACTCCTTCAAATCGGACTTTGTCCATGCAGGCAAATTTCACTGGTATTCATTCATACCGGTTAAAATTGACTATGACGAGCTCCTCTACATAGACAGGGCAGTAAATGATATCAATATGAAAACAATGCTGTGTGATTTTATTAATATTGAAATTTTCAATAATAGGGAATATAATCAGTATGTCCTTGAAATCTACGGTCTGGACGGCCGGTTTATAAGAGAACTGAGTCTCGGCAGTCTGAAGGAAGGCAGGAATGTCCTTAATATTAATTCTACACTGAAAGATGCACTTGAAAGAAGGGGCGCCTTTATCTATATTTTAAAGAGAGGTGATGAATGTATTGCAGAAGATATTGTTTATTTATTATACTGAGCATATTGGCACTCAGTCTCAGTGCAGATATGCTGAGTATTGATATAAATGATATGAAGCCTATTCTGGACAATTCATCCCGGTCCAATCTGCCCTACTATTTTTACCTGCTGCCTCTTGGAATTACTGTTGACTCTGTTTCATTTGAAGAACCGGTTTCGTCAGATAACAAAACAGTCCTTACATTCCCGGGCAATTCACCACTGTCATATCCTCACATAAAGCATAACCCGTCTCCATTCAAATCAGAACTCAGCCCCCGGGCATTATTCCATGACAGCAGCAGATTTCTAAAACTATTCCCCTACAATTATAAAGAACAGCTAACAGAGTACAGGAGTGCAGATGTATTCTACAGTATTAGACCGGAGATAAAATCCCCCAAATCATCCTCTCTGGACTATATTATTATTTGCAGGGCTCAATATGACACTGCTTTCACCCGTTTTGCGGATTGGAAAACAAAAGCAGGTTATAAAACAGCTGTCTATACTGTTGAGCATATAGACACTGTACAGGCGGGAATTGACCTGCATGAGAGAATAAGGAATTTCCTCAAGGACAAATACTTGACAGATAATTTCAAATACCTCCTGCTTGCAGGTGATTCAACCATGATACCTGCAAGACGTATGTTTGCAATGGAATGCGGAGCAGGATACTACGATGATGAGGATTCAATACCTGCAGATATATACTACTCTGCATATGACGGTGATTTCAATTATGACGGAGACCAAATATTCGGAGAGATTGAGGATTCTGCTGACCTTTATCCTGATGTATATACAGGCAGAATGCTCTTTGATACATCATTCGGACCCACTTATGCAATTAACAGAACAATCAGTTATGAAAAAACAGAGGAAACAGAGCATCTATCCAGGGGCATGTTCCTGGGGATGATACTGTGGAATCCGCCCTATACACCGGGGGGGGAACTC
>JAXHVG010000139.1:0-6052 GCA_034189245.1 Caldifarciminota bacterium | reverse complement strand
GGCGGTCTCTTTGTCAAGTATGCCGGTATTGAGGAGTACAGATACAAGATGTATGCATCAATGAAGGATATGCCCTACAGTCCGGACATTGTTATAGGAAATTTCCGCATCAGTGCAGGCCAGGGACTGGTCCTTGACAATACGGATGAGTACAGGGCAAGGAGATATGATATTATAAACGGTGTATTCCCCGATGTAATTGAATCCTATGGTTCTGCATTCAATGGCATTGCACTGAACGGTTCACTGGGCAGACTGGATTATACTGCATTCGGCAGTTCAATGAAGAGGAACGCACTTTTAAATCCCGATTCCACTGTCAATATGCTGATACTGCAGCACACCTTCTTCAATGCATTTGAGAATAATGTAGGTGAATTGACAGGGGGCGGCCGCGTCTCTCTCAATCTCGGCGGTTTCATGGATATGCCCATATCAACACGCATCGGTGTGACAGGCTACAGGTCCATGTATGACAGGAATCTCAATCCCGATACTGTCTTTATAGATATACCTTTTGACAAGGACAATATATCAGACCCTGTATTCACCGAATCATTCAGCGGCAAGGAACGGTCTGTTTACGGTGTGGATTTCAGGACTGATTACAGGAATATGTCATTTGAGGGTGAAGTTGCCAGGCAGATGGATGCATATGCCTATGTGCTGAGGAATGATATTGTCTTTGACAATTTCTATCTCAGAACAATTTACAGGCATTATGATGCGGGGTTTGACAATCCGTTTGCAAGACCCCTGTCAGAGCAGAGCAGGTTTGACGATACATCATTTGAGAAGGAATACCGTCTTGTTGACCCTATGCTCACAATAATGACGGATGACCCGCGTCCCAAGCCCGAAGAGGGCATTTATTTTGAGACGCGTTACAGATTAACCGAGCAGCTCACACTCAACAAGGTCTATCTGGATATCTGGCGCACACTGGATTATAATCTGACCAATTACAGATTCCAGGGCACAATTGAGTACAGGCCTGTATTCCCTCTGAGAATCAGACTCAAGCAGAAGATACAGGAAAAGAATCTTGCAAAGATTGCTGTTTCAACACATTCGGTCACCAATGAAACAACACTGAGGATATTCGCCCTTCTCTCCAATAATGATTATCTCAATCTGGAGGCAAGATACGGCAGGGTCAACTTGACTCCGTCACTTATGTATGGTGAGAATTATATTATAGACGGGACATATCTCAATGTTTCATTTGAACATGAGATGACCGATTATTTCTCTGTTCTCTCCGGCATTGCAACCTGGCAGACGGGCGGCATGAGTCAATGGATATTTGAGGATACAGGCATTGATTTTCTCTATGGGAATGGACAGAAATTATATGTAACAATGATAGACAGGCTCTCGGATAATATATCCGTCAGGGCAAAGGCCAGCCTGAAGAATCAGGATATACCCCATACAGGTATTTATAATCCCGACAGCGAGTATCATTACTATGATGGAGACGAACAGTTTATGAGGGATTTCATTGAATATAACAATTTGTTTAATCTTGAGATACGCTTAGATTTTAGATGGTAGGAGGAATAATGAAAAGACTAATATCATTACTTTTAATTATCGCATTTGCAGTATCACTCTCTGCTTACAGTGAACTGTACAGTGACGAGATTGTCGGTGAACTGAATAGCCCCTTAACAGCATATTCTGCAGGTACGGGCTCTGTTATGTTCATGAGCAATCCGATAGTCAATCCCTCTCTGAAGAGGGTGTCTGAGGGCTATTATATATCAGGCGGATTCGGCGGTCTTCAGTACAGGGAAACACAGGCCCGTTATCTGTTTGATTCCTATGATAATAATATCGGCAAGACCACAACATATGACAACAGTTATTTCTATGGTGAACCGTACTATATAACTGCCTTTATTCCCGTATCATCATTCGGCATAAATCTCGGTTTTGCAAATCTCTATTCGCAGGACTATGATTATGAGAAGACATACAGGGATAATAATTATGTGACACTCTATCAGGAGAAGATATCCAATACAGGAAGCATTAATGCCTATTTCCTGTCAGCATCATACAGTATCTGGCATATTACAGTAGGCGGCAATCTGTCAATAATACAGGGCGATGATGAGAAGACATATTCCATTATGCATGTAGATCCTGCAATGACAGATTCAACACACAATATTGATGAGGAATATTCATCAATCAAAGGCGGATTTTCCATTGCATTTGAACCTGCTGAAAGGTTCAATATGACTGCTTTCTATCATCTGCCCGCCAATATAAAGAATCAGCGGTCTATTGATGCTGCAGGTTCTGATACTGTCAGTACTGCTGACAGACATGACGGCTATATACCGACAATTGCCGGTTTTGGCATTATGTACAGACCTGCAAACATCAGGCCTGTCACACTGCTTCTTGAAGCAGTATATGAGCGCTGGACAGAACTCAATGGACCCAGTAGTTATGATTACAGCGATATCATCAAGTATCATCTCGGCATCAAACACCGCATGGGCAGTAATATTGAGATGATGTACGGTATTCTGTATGAACCGTACAGGAGATACGCAAACTACAATCATGCTGCTGATGCAGGTATTACTGCCGGATTCAATTACACTGTCAATGATGTTGTTTTCTCTCTGGCAGGCCAGTATGTTCAGAATACTTACAATATTGATGATCAGTACAATACAAACAGAATGATAAAAATGAACACTGATATCGGCATAAACTTTTAAGGAGAATTCTGATTATGAAACAATTGATTATAATATTATTCATTTTCACGGCACTTCTCCTGACAGCCGAGGACACTGTCCTGTTCATGGAGACAGACGGTGTTGCTGTTATCAACAGGCGGGATTATGTGCCCGGCATGATAAAACTCTTCAACAATGCCCGGAAGACGATTCATGCAGTAGTTTATCAGACAAAGTACTATGAGGAGTATCCTGACGGTACCAACAGGAAGATGTATAAAGCAATATTTGATGCAGTCAAGCGCGGTGTCAAGGCAGAGATCATTGTTGACCAGTCATCATGGAATCCGTCACATTCCATGGATAATGCTGAGTTTGCTGAATTCATGCGCTCCAATGGCGTGGAAGTTTATTTTGAACCGCCTGACAAGACAACGCATTCCAAAGTTATTATTGTAGATTCACTGTACAGTGTTGTCGGTTCCACCAACTGGAGTTTTTATGCACTGGAACGCAATGATGAGAGTGCAGTTGTCGTCAAATCCGCACCACTTGCAATGAGCTATATAGATTTTTATTATCGCCTCAAGGAATTCTCAACCGAAGAACTCACAATTAATCAATGAGGAGATTATTATGAAAAAAATACTGATGATTATAATTGCCGCACTGCCTCTACTGATATTTGCATTTGAAGAGGCGGGTCTTGAGTTTTACAATGCAGAGGGTGTCTATCCCATAAACAACAGGGATTATGCACCTACTATAATAAGGATGTTTGATAATGCGGAGAAGACAATCCATATCATGATACTTTCGGCAGGATACTATCCCAATTATCCCAAGGGTGTCAACAGGCAGATATACCAGTCATTGTTTGATGCAGCTGAAAGGGGTGTGGAGGTTATTGTTGTACTGGATCAGTCCGGCTATAATCCCTCCCAGTCACTTAGCAATATGGAACTGGGTGAATTCCTCCGCAGCGGCGGTGTGGATGTCTATTATGATGATCCTGATGTGACTGTTCATTCAAAGACATTGATGGTTGATTCATTGTATACATCAGTCGGTTCCACCAATTGGAGTTACTGGGCTCTGGACAAGAATAATGAGAGTTCCGTACTGATAAAATCAGAGGAGATAGGCCGCATATATGAGGAATACTTTGCTGATGTGTTTAACCGTTCACACCCAAAAATCACTGTTATCAATTAGGAGGAAACATGAATAAGAAGACAATACTGCTCCTTGCTGTTCTTTCTGCATTCCTCATTGTATCAGGCAGGAGTATTATACTCCTTCATACAAATGATATAATGGATGTATTTGATCCGAGAGGCGCGACATTCATCAATCCTGATTTTCCTCCGAAACTCGGCGGTGTATATTCATTTGCAACAGCTGTTGAATGGGAGAGAAAAAAAGCGGAGAAAAACGGCGATATACTCCTTCTCACTGATTCGGGCAATTTTTCCGTAAAGTACTTGAAGGAGGACTCTGTGTCAATGGAGAGGCCTGTTGCTGTGTTCAATTACCTGGGATATGATATTATCAATCTCGGTATTGATGAGATATCGTCAGGCCCCCGATTTGTTCAGAGGAATATTAAAAGACTCAATATGCCTGTTCTTCTCTCCAATATATCATTCCCCGGTTATCCTCTTAATGTGAAGGATTATCATATCTTTGATATTGAGGGTGTGAGAATTGGTGTATTCGGACTTACAACAGAGTATGCTGTTTTTGATCTGAAGAGACATGTGCTTGAACAGGCCGATATAGATAGAGAGATAGCAACTGCACGAAGGGTGGTGAATTTACTGAAGAAGAATAGATGTCACATTATCATAGGCCTCACATCAATAGGATTTGAACATGACAGGAAACTTGCGGATACTGTTGAAGGTATTGATGTTATCCTGGGAGGATATGAAGGCAGAGGCATGCGTGAGCCCTATGAGACACCTGTCAATCATACTGTAATATTCAAGGGATACGGTGAGTTGTCCAGTTATGAGAAAATAGTCCTTGAACTGGATGAACTGAATTATATAAAGGGATACAGCGGTGAATCAGTAACACTCTTTGAGGATGCTTTCCCGCCGGATCCGGAACTGAAGAATAAACTGCAAAATAAAGATTAGGAGGCAATATGGCTGAAAAGATTAAGAATTTTATCAATGGAAAATGGGTTGATTCCAAGAGCGGAGAGACCTTTGAGACAAGAATGCCCGCACAGTGGGACACTGTTCTTGCAAATGTGGCAAAATCCGGACCAGAGGATGTGGATGAAGCAGTAAAATCAGCAAAGGATGCATTCAAGAAATGGAGCAAGGTCCCTGCAGCCAAGAGAGGAGAGATACTCGGCAGAGTAGGCGATATCATGGTCAAAAGAAAAGAAGAGCTTGCCCGGCTTATGACACAGGAAATGGGAAAGATCATATCAGAGGCAAGAGGTGATGTTCAGGAAGGCATTGACACTGCTTATTATGCATTCGGCGAGGGACGCAGATTCTTCGGCAAGACATCTCCCTCTGAACTGACCAATAAGGTCAATATCACATTCCTCAGACCTATTGGTGTCGCAGGCCTCATATGCCCGTGGAATTTCCCCATTGCAATACCCACATGGAAGATGTTCCCGGCACTGCTCTCAGGCAATACTGTTGTTATCAAACCGGCATCAGACACACCTCTCATGGTAGCCAAGCTGTTTGAGATAATGATTGAAGCAGGTATTCCTGAAGGTGTCATCAATATGGTCAATGGTCCCGGTTCATCTGTAGGCAATGCACTGCTTGAACACAAGGATGTTGGGGTTATCTCATTTACCGGCTCATCGGCAGTAGGCAAACATATAGCTTCTGTTGCAGGCAAATCCCTCAAGAAGGTGTCACTGGAACTGGGCGGCAAGAATGGTCAGATAGTAATGGATGACGCAGACATGGAACTGGCTGTTGAAGGCGCATTATTCGGTGCATTCGGTACAGCAGGACAGAGGTGCACTGCAACCTCAAGGATAATAATACATGAGGACATACATGACCGGTTTGTTGAGAGGCTCGCTGAAAGGGCTCAGAAATTGAAGATAGGCAAACCGTGGGACGAGGATACTGATGTGGGGCCTGTTATCAATGAGGCAGCCCTCAACAAGATTCACTCATATATTGATATTGGGAAGAATGAAGGAGCCGAGCTTGTAACAGGCGGTGAGAAATGCACAGAAGGTGACTGCTCCGAGGGCTGGTTCTACAAACCTACCATATTCACCAATGTCAAACCAATGTCAAGACTGGAACAGGAGGAAATATTCGGTCCTGTTCTGTCAATCATAAAGGTCTCCTCATTTG
>JAXHVG010000138.1:0-2687 GCA_034189245.1 Caldifarciminota bacterium | reverse complement strand
GCGTTATTCCTCAAAAATAAAGTACTTGAAAGAGGTATGTTTCCTCATAAACAATCATGAGGCGAGGACAACTTTCAGAAAGCACCCATCTCAACCCGTCCACTCCCGATAATTCGGTGCTGATGAGAATGTGCGAGCCTCACCGTCAATATATCAATCGCTTTGCTCAATGCTTTTTTATTAAGAAAACAAACAATACATAATAGTTATATTCAGTGACTTTTTCTTATGAGGAAAGACGTATGGTTTTGGGGAAAACCCCAAATGCATGTGGAGGATTATTTTACCTCAAAGAGGGACATTTTTTAAATTGTAATTTCAGGGGACATTTTTTTTTGGGAATAACACATTTAGAAATTTCATGTTGACACAAATTACTAAGGCCATATAATCCGAGATTATAAGATTTTACAGGAGTTATTATGAATATATACACAATAATAATTACCGTTTACTTTGCAGGAGTGGTACTTGTTTCACTGCTGACAAAGAGGATGGCTAGCAAGTCATCATCGGATTTTCTCATTGCAGGCAGGAATCTCGGAGTAATGGTCTGTGCTGTTGTTGTAGCATCAGAATGGCTCGGAGGCATGAGCACAATTGGTGTCAGTGAAAGGGCATTCACAAGCGGAACACTCCAGCCCATTCTATATAATATTGCCACATCTCTGGGAATGATCATTATAGGATTCTCCGTTGCATTCCATTACAGGACAAGGAATGTGCATACTGTAAGTGAGATGCTTGAACACCTCTTCGGTAAACGCGCAGGCATTGTCTCTGCATCAGCTTTTCTCATTGCATACATCATACTTGCCTATGTGCAGATTCAGACATGCGCAAGTGTCATTGCACCACTCTTTAATATTGGCTGGCTTCAGGCAATTCTCATATCATCCGTCATCATTACAATATACACCTATGTGGGGGGTATGTATGCCCTCTCCATCACAGGTGTGATTCATGTAGTTACCATGTTCACGGGTCTGGGCATTGCCCTGATTATCGGACTGGACAAACTGGGCGGATTCTCCGGACTTCATTCACATCTCACTGCAGTCGGCTCACCGGATAATCTCTTCAATCCATTCAGCGGCGGTCTCTCAGCAGCATTCAGTCTGCTTCTAGGCGGTGTTCTTGGCGGTATGGCAGGGCAGGCAAGCATCCAGCCCATTTTCGCTGCAAAGAATCCGGCAACAGCCAAGAAGGCGGCGATTGTCTCTTCCCTCATAATAGCTCCATTCGGTTTCATAATAGGCAATCTCGGGCTTATTGCAAAGACAGGGCAGTTCTTTGATACAGCAGGCATCAATCCCAAAATGGCACTCCCCACACTGCTCACCACACCCTCATTCATACATCCTGTTCTGGGGGGTATTGCACTGGCAGGCATTATAGCAGCAATTCTTTCAACAGTGGGTCCTGTTAATTTCGCTGTTGTGACAATCGGCACAAAGGATGTGTATCAGATATTCTTCAATAAGTCGGGTGATGACAAGCAGATTCTCAGAATGGCGAAGAATTTTGTCATTCTCATCAATATCATAACAATACCGCTCGCTATAATATTCAGGGGCGGCATACTGGATATGGCTTATGTGTCTTATGCAATCAGGGGCATTGGAGCCATTGTCATTCTTATGGGCATATACAGAAGAAAATGGATAACAGTTACAGGTGTCAGATGGGCTTTCATAGGCGGCACAATTGTCATATTCATATGCCTCATAGCCCAGCATTACGGATGGTTCTATATTGACAAGACATACGGAGCCATTGTCTCAGCGCTGATATTCATTACACTGGGCACCTTATGGGACAAGATAAAGAAAAATCCGGACATATTACCCGAAGAGGATAAAGATGAATAATAGAGAAAAAATATTTATTGACGGCTCCAGACTGATAATTGAATCTCTTGCCCGTTCAGGGTCAGACTGTTTTGTGGGATATCCCATAACACCTGCCAACTATCTCTATCTGTATTCCACTCAGCGTATGGAGAACATTTATCATGCACCTGACGAGATTACCACACTTCAATGGATGGCAGGTCTTTCAGCAACAGGCAGACTGCCTGTGACAGCCACATCCTTCCCTGGATTTGCTCTTATGGTGGAATCAATCAATATGGCTTATATGATGGAACTGCCCATGGTCATAGTTCTTGTACAGCGCATGGGGCCTTCCACAGGCACTGCAACAGCAGGGGCACAGGGTGATATATCCCTGTTAAACGGTCTGATATCAGGCGGATACCCGATACCGGTACTGAGCCCGTCCGATTTCAATGACTGCTGGACACTGCCTTCAGCTGCAGTCAGAACAGCAGTGAATCTGCGCACACCTGTTGTCATTCTCACATCCAAGGAAATGGTCATGACCTCAAGGAGTTTTGATACTTCCGGTCTTAAATCAATAGAAACTGTCAAACGGTCATTCTATGAAAGTGAAGAGGAGTATGTGCCGTATAAACCATCAGACAATCATGTCCCGCCCATGCTGCCCCTCACAACTGATAAGCACCGTGTGAGGATAACGGCATCCACTCATAATCAGCATGGCATACTGCAGCATTCGTCGCCCGAGGCACTGGATAATACTGCAAGACTTCAAAGAAAAATGGAGTATAATCTCAGTGATTATCTTGAGTATTCATATGAGGAAGACAAAGATGCAGATACATT
>JAXHVG010000137.1:0-8680 GCA_034189245.1 Caldifarciminota bacterium | reverse complement strand
GTGTCTGTCGGATAAATGCGCAATTGAAAGAGGAAGAAAGACACCGGGCGAACCCCCGAAAAAATTCAGGAGAAGAATGTCCGGATATGCTGTGCAGCTCAGGGAAAAACAAAAAGTCAAGAGATTATACGGCATATACGAGAGGCAGTTCAGAAATTATTATGATATGTCATCCCGCAAGAAAGGAGTAACAGGTGAAATGCTGCTTCAGTGTCTTGAAAGACGGCTTGACAATGTTGTCTACAGACTGAATTTTGCAGCCTCAAGATCTGCTGCCCGCCAACTGGTCAATCACGGACATATTTTTGTGAATGGCAGGAAGGTTGATATTGCTTCCTATCTTGTGAAAGAAAATGATGAAATAGAAGTACGCGAGAAATCAAAGAAACTCAATGCAATCACACTGTCAATGCAGAAGGGTGAAGGTCAAATACCCGAGTGGCTTGAACTGGATATGCCCAAATTAAAGGCAAAGATCAGACAGATGCCGGCCCGTGCAGATATCGGTTATGATATCAATGAACAGCTGATTGTTGAGTTGTATTCTAAATAAACTAAAAACAGAAGAGGTTCTCAATGAAATTAAAACCTTTTCAGATGCCAAAGGAAATAGAGATTAAAGACACGGATGACAAGACATATGCTGAATTTGTTATCAGTCCTTTTGAAAGGGGATTCGGAACAACACTCGGCAATGTGTTCAGGAGAATTCTGCTTTCTTCAATACACGGTGTGAGTATAACAAAGATAAAATTTGATAAAGCATATCATGAATTCTCAACACTGGACGGTGTCAAAGAAAATGTCACCGATATAATTCTTAATTTCAAGAAGCTGAGAATGAAAATGGATGAGGATGCAGACAGCAAGACCGTCAGCATAAAGATATCCGGTCCCAAGGAAGTATCAGGAGCAGATATTGAAATGCCCTCCGGTATTGAGATAATTAATAAGGACCAGTATCTCTTCACAATTACGAAGAAGATGGATATTGAGTTTGAGATGAATGTTGAGTGGGGCAGAGGATATCTGCCGGCACAGTATATTGAAAAAGACAAGACTGTGGGCACTATAGAAATAGATGCATTCTTCTCACCGATAAAAAGGGTAACAACGAAGATTGAGAATACAAGAGTCGGTCAGAGAACGGATTATGACAAACTCATAATGGAAATTCTCACAGACGGCACTATATCACCCAAGGAAGCCCTTGAGGAGGCGGTTGTCATACTGCAGGGACACATGACAGTGTTCAATGTCAAGGAACATGATTTGCCCAAGCGTATGGAAGAGACTGAAGATGAGGACATTGTTCAGATGAGGAATCTCATAAATAAGAGGGTCACTGATCTTGAACTGTCAATAAGAGCGAGAAATTGTCTTGAAAACAATAATATAATGACACTTGCCGATCTTGTTACAAAGACAAAGGATGAGATGCTCTCATATAAGAATTTCGGCAAACAGTCACTCAACCAGCTTGAAAAGAAGCTCAATGAACTGGGTCTTGAGTTCAATATGGACATTTCACCCTATATCAAGAGTGATAATGAATAAGGAGTAGAAAATGCGTCATAGAAAGAATAGAGGTAAACTTGCAAGATCTCCCGAACACAGAAAGGCGATGCTTAATAATATTGTTTCATCACTCTTTGAGCAGAATATTATAGTAACCACTACACCGAAAGCCAAAGAGGCGAGGAAACTTGCAGAGAAATTCATTACTATCGCAAAGAAGGACGACGGGGTCAATGCAAGGAGAAGGATATCAAAGAGCATTCAGTCAAGAAAGATAATGAAGAAACTCTTTGAGGAAATAGTTCCTCTCTACAAGGACCGTGACGGCGGATATACGAGGGTTGTTCGTATTGGAAACCGGAGAGGGGACGGAAGCAGTCTTTCTGTTCTGGAACTTGTTGAGAAACCTTCCTCCGGAGAGAAAGAATCTGAATGATAGAGAAAATTAAAAGCCCTTTTAAAAGGGCTTTTGTTTTTCTTCTGATTCCCGTCTCACTGTTTGCCTATCAGATAAAAGGCATCTGGATCACCAGGTGGGAACTAAATTCACCGGATAATATCAAATCACTTGCAGATTCACTGTACAGAGCAGGCATTACAGATGCATATGTTCAGGTATTCGGCTCAGGTGAAGCTTATTATGAGTCAAGCACAGTACCTGTTAAATACAATTCATTTGACCCGCTCGGGGAATTCATAAAATATTCAGATAAGAGATACAGGGTCCATGCATGGATCAATTTGCTTTATATGTGGGATAGAAGGGAATTGACTGAAGACAGTAATCATATTCTGCAGAGACATCCTGAAGCAGTACTGAGGGATCATACCATGAGGTCCATTATGAACTATACACATGATGATTTGAGAAAAAGGAATATTGAGGGTATATATGTAAGCCCTGCATCAGAGGATGTGAGAAAATTAATTATATCTGTTATAAGTGAAATAATGACTCAATATGATATTGACGGTATTCATCTTGATTACTGCAGATATCCCGGAAAGGAATTTGTATATGACCCGTATCTGAGAAGCAGATTCCAGAGTGTTTATCTGGTTGACCCTGCACTGATTAGCAGCACAGACAGGCGGATATACGGTAATAATGTATCTGCTGTCAATTGGGCATGGGAACAATTCCCGGCTCAGGTACTTACAGGCCTGATAGCAGATATCAATACAATGGTACATGAATACAGCAGTGAGATGACGCTTTCTGCATCTGTTATTGCCGATATTGTCAGGGCAGGTAATTCCCTTCATCAATCATGGTGGGAATGGATAGATAATGACTATATTGACTATGCTGTTATCATGGCGTATTCCCCTTATCTCACTGTAATAAAGAAGCAGATTGAAAATATAAGGAACAGGGTGGGCTTGGAACGGATTGTCGTAGGACTGGGCAGCTACAATCAATCCCTCAAAAATGTCAAGTATAATTATGAGATGCTCAGTATCTACAATCCCCTCGGGGTTTCAATATTCTCCAGTAAATCATTAATGGATAAGGAAGGAGGCTTTTCATATGTCGGAGACTACATATTCTCAAAGAATGCTCAATAATATCAATCATGTGAAAAACAGTATTGAGAAAAAGGCATTACGCAAACCGGTTGAATTGGTAGGTGCTGCGAAATTCCAGTCATTGGAGAAGATTGAGACAGCATACTCACTGGGCATCCGGCATTTTGGTGAAAACAGGGGGCAGGAGGTGAGGGATAAATCAGCATTTTACTCAGGTGAGGATGTGCAGTTATCATATATCGGCAAACTGCAGAAGAATAAGGTTAAGTATCTGGTCGGAGTGTGCGATATGATACAGTCCATTGATTCAATCAAGACAGCGGAGTATGTGTCCCAGAGGTATTCCCGCGAGGATATGAATATAGATGTTCTTATTGAGATAAATATTTCCGGTGAAGAATCCAAAATAGGTATAATGCCCGACAAGATTATTGATACTGTAAAGGAAATGCAGGCCCTTGATTCATTGACAGTCAGGGGCATTATGACAGTCGGTTCACTGACTGATGACAGCAGTATCATCAGGAATGATTTCAGGTCCATGAATCAGATGTTTGAAGAACTATCGCAGGCATTTGAGAATATCAGTATTTTATCCATGGGCATGACGGATGATTATGAGATTGCTCTTGAGGAAGGTTCAAATATGCTGAGAATAGGAAGATTGATATTCGGGGAGAGACAGTGATTCACTTCTTCCTTGTAATACTGGGATTTATCATGCTCATACTCGGCGCTGACTGGCTCATAAAGGGCGCAGAGTCCATTGCATTGAAATTCTCTGTTCCTGAAATAATTGTCGGTTTTACAATAGTTTCATTCGGTACATCAGCACCCGAACTCCTCGTAGGCATATTCGCAGCACTCAAGGGCGCACCGGATATCACTGTAGGCAATGTAATAGGTTCCAATATATTCAATCTGCTGCCTGTTCTGGGTATATCTGCATTAATAATGCCTATTGCCTCTGATATGAAAGCACTGAAGAGATATGTTCCATTCTCAGTGCTCATACTTGCCCTCCTTATACTGATGGGTCAGGATTATTTTATTGGACAATCCGGCACTATAGGTATTATAGACGGAGGGATACTGCTGACACTCTTCGGTCTGTATCTATTCCTCAATATCAAGGTATGGAAGAAGACAGAAGAAGTCAAGTCAGAGCTTGCGGCATTCAATCCCGTACTTGCAATAATACTGCTTACAGCAGGTATCGGCCTTCTGGCAGCCGGCGGTGAGATAACAACAAGGAATGCTGTGGAGATTGCCCGGATATTCAGAGTCAGTGAAAAGATGATAGGACTTACGGTGATTGCAACAGGTACCTCACTCCCTGAACTTATTACAAGTGTAATGGCTGTAATTAAAAGAAAACCGGATATTGCTGTAGGCAATGTCATTGGCTCCAATATATTCAATATACTTCTCATTCTCGGTGTCAGTTCAGTGATTTCACCCCTCAAATTCAATCCTGCTCTGAATATTGATATTATTTTTCTGGGGATTATGTCCTTGCTGATGCTCTTTGCAGTAATTTCAAACAGGCGTAAGATGCTCGGCAGAATAGCCGGAACAATTATGATATCCGCATTTGTATTGTACTGGACTTTTGTTTTTATAAGAAATTAATGCAGAAGGGATTCCCTCAGTTCAATGAAGTGAGTCATGCGGGAAGTATCAATCACTGAATAGAGATTTATAGCATCATCAATCAGCATAATTGATTCCGGAAAGAGGGCTCTGCCGTCAATAAGATACTGCTCTGCCTTCTTGAAAAGCCCTCTGATCCCCGCAATATTGAGTTTCAATGAATAATAGAAATCATCCTTACCGTATTTTCTGAAGAATGAGTCCATCTCATTTTCCGCTATTATAAATTGAGTATTATTCATCAGCTCAATAATATAATTCTTGAAGAGTGTCTTATCGGATGGAAACCAGATGTGCAGTTTCTGTGCTGCAGTGAGGGATTTCCCGTATTGCTCACTGCTTCTGTAATCATGATATTCAATGAGTGTTTTTAATGTATCATTGATATTGCTCATGCCTCTTATTATACTGCCCGGGTCATCCCTGTACAGTGCGAGGAATATCCCCATCTCCTTTTCATCAAATGAACGGGCAGTATTGAGAAATCTGATAGAATCAAAATCAGGACTCAACTCCATATTGAAATTACTGAAGGATGTTTCATTGCTGTGGAATACAGAAGCACTGTCTGATATGAAGATGAAATTATCTTCAGCATGATTCCATCTGTCAGGACCTGTATAGAGATCAAGTGAGAGACCGGAATTGACGGTTGTGATAAAATAGGCAGTTTCAATTTTGTTCCTGCTGATTGACAATGGGATACTGCTCTCAATCACAAAACTCTTTTCAGGCATGTAATTACTGTTGTACAATGTGATATAGAATATATCGCTGAAGAGCAATAGTGAAGAAATCAGACAGATAAGGGACAGTAAGAGTTTCAATGTCATTTACTGAGGTTTTTGAGATACTTCATATTTGCCTTATAGCCGTACTGCATCAATTCTTCAATGAAGAAATCCGCCATCTCTTCGCCTTTGAGATTGTGCTTTTCCCTTATTTTTTCAAATTCCGGTTCTATATTGAAACCATCCAGTTCAAAAATTGATTCAAAGGGGTCAAAAATCAATGAATCAAGCATAATCCATGAGTCACTTCTCAACATGGACCGGGGATCAATCAATTGATACTTTTCAACAGATTCTTCCCATAATTTATCAGGGTCAGCATCAGGGAATTTATATAATTTCATCTCAAATTCGGCTTTTGCGAGGTGAAACCTTATGTGAATATACTGATTGAGATTATAGTATTTCGTAATATTCTCAAGTATCTCCTCATACTCTTCATCATACTGGGCGATGATCTTTGCTATATAACCCTCTGTTAGAGCATATTTTGTCATGAACATTGTAAATGCTTCAACAATACCCCTTGGCGGTAATTCTTTGAGAATAAACGGAATTCTGCTGCTCATATTCATTGTGAAGAATACGCAGCTTACTGTTCTGATCAGGGAGTAAATACCTCTGAAATTGGATTTGGAATTGGCAGAAAATCTTACATCGCCGTTTCTGTCCATATCTATTATCACCGGGTTCTGATATTTGCCGGGCCTGATATAGAGATCAGAAAACTCATATATACTGTCCATGTTGATACCCAGCATTGAGTAGAATCTCTTGACAGCATATGCAATGTCTTTGCCCTTGAACATAACATTGACACTTTCATCCATATGCAGAGGGTAATATCTGAAGAAAGGGTCGCCATATATATAGGAGGGGGTTATCTTGGAGCGGGAATTAAATTTTTTCACAAGCTGTGAATCAAGATCTTTCTTGATCTTCTTATATTCCGTCAATGTACTCTTGTCCGCCTTATTAATTATTCTTTTTACCTTCCTTGTGTTTAATCCTTTTCCTTTAGTGAAAAATGTGTAGTAATTATCATAACCCTTGGCACGCGCATATTCGTTCCTTACACTGATTAATTTATGAACCGGTTTCTTGAATTGTTTGACCGGTTTATAAAAATAGTTCTTCTGGAGAATCTTAATTCTCTGAAGAGAAGTCCTTCTCTGAAGGAGGTCTGCAAGATGATTGGTTGTACAGTCCTTGCTGTTATACTGAACCCTCGTGTTAATGATATCGCGCATCAGTCCTTTCTCTGTCTTAACAAGTTTATCGGTGACATCATCCTCCCTTTCATTATCCGCTTTAATATCCCGCATCTTATTTACAATGGATTTTTCTACTTCAGAAAAATCAGAATTCTTCTTCCTTGATTCCTTGATCAGCATCGGGATATTCTGATTATAGGTGTAATAATTGACAAGCTCTTTGAGTATTAATATAAGCTGATTATAGTTTTCTGATGTAGCATTTGTGATAAAATTCCACTGAACCTTATTGAATTTTACTGTCAGTTCTTCTATTGTATCAGTTGTTTCCTTGAATATATCTATCAGCTTCTGATCCATTTTCAACTCCTCCTATTGTTATTTACTCTATTGTACTGAAAAAACAGAAAAATGCAAGAAAATTCCCTAAGATTAACAATAGCGAAACTTAAAAATATTTGCTCAATAGAGACAGTTGACATTTGAAAATTGGACATTATTATAATCAGTATGGATATAAAGAATATCGTGACACGGAATATCTATTTGAAGATAATAGCTCTGGTAATTGCTGTCATAATATGGTTCAATGCTGTTATCAACAGAACTGTGCAGATTGAGAGACCTATTGATGTTTATATATATGCCCTTCCTGATTCAATGGCTTTTACATATATATCAGACAGCGAGATTGATGTTTTAATGGAGGGAAAGTCCAGTGAGTTCATATTGATGAAACTATTCAATAATTTCCCTGTTATTGAGATCAATATGTCTGAATATGAATCTCATGACAACAGCTATAATATTGAGCTTGACAGATCAATGTTCAAGCTGCTTCCTGAAATCAATATTGAGATCCTTAAAATTGAGGATAAGAGTATACAGTTTACCATTGATTCTTTGAGAAGCAAAGATATCCCTGTTGTACCCAGGACAGATAACAGTCCTGCTGAAGATTACACAATATCAAGCAGAATAACCACCAAACCTTCACGTATTGAAATTAGAGGAGGAAAGAGCAAGATAGAGCCAATCAATTATATTGAGACTGAGAAGATTGATCTCAGCGGATTGACATCTGATTATTCAAAGATTGTCCCTCTCAGCATAAAGGAAACATTCATTGAGGTTGAACCCCGCTCTGTTATGGTAAGTATAGGTATTGAAAAGCTCAGGAGCAAACAGTTCACGAATGTCCCTGTTACTTATCTCAATTATCCCGGCA
The DNA here is from genome assembly GCA_034189245.1 of Caldifarciminota bacterium. Classification (GTDB taxonomy): domain Bacteria; phylum Hydrothermota; class 32-111; order 32-111; family 32-111; genus JAXHVG01. Next base: position 746 of record JAXHVG010000137.1, on the reverse strand, counting down.
ATATAGATATTGACTCCATGACACAGTCAGTTGATGTTGAGATCAGGGGACCCTCGGGAATTGTTGAAGATCTTCATTCAGGTGAATTCAGCCCGATAATTGATCTTTCCGGTATCAGAGGAAGAGGCACATTCAGTTATCCTGTCACCATTGACAGGGAAAGAGTAGATATAATATCAGTCAAGCCCGAAACAGTCAGGGTTATTGTAAAATGACCTATATATTAGGAATAGAAACCTCCTGTGATGAGACAGCTGCTGCAATTGTAAAAAACGGCAGGGATATAGTATCATCCCGGATACATTCACAGTCCGTACATGCTCTTTACGGCGGTGTTGTGCCGGATCTTTCATCAAGGGAACATGTGAAACTTATTGACCTTATTGTGAATCAGACTCTGGAAGAGGCCGGTCTTGCAGTCAATGAGATTGACGGTGTTGCAGTGAATAATGGCCCCGGTCTGGTCCTTTCACTTATGCCCGGTGTAATGTTTGCCAAGGGTCTTGCAATGTCATCAGGCAAACCCCTTATCTCAATTGATCATATTGAGTCACATATATACGCTATTGAATTAAGCAATGAGAATACAGAGTATCCCATGATAGTACTTGTAGCTTCAGGCGGTCATACGACTCTCTTTGAGGTTGATGTTGAATTTAATATGCGTGTTCTGGGCAGTACACTGGATGATGCTGCAGGTGAAGCCTATGATAAATGCGGTAAGATGCTCGGATTTGATTATCCGG
>JAXHVG010000136.1:0-4787 GCA_034189245.1 Caldifarciminota bacterium | reverse complement strand
GGGCGGTTCGCGAACCGCCCCTACTTGTAACTTGAAACTTGAATCTTGAAACTTGAAACTATCTTTTCTTTCTTGCTCAGCATTCAGACTCGTGTCCCGCGTCTCGCGTCTCGTGACTCTTACCTCTCCCCGCTCTATGATCCCTTGACTTAAACCATTTTAGTGATATTCTTATCTGTCCGGAGGAATAATGATTTATTTACTGCTCAGTATAATCAGTGCTGCTATTATCGGAAATCTGCTGAAGTATTTCCAGAGGGATGAAAGGGTGTCAATACTCGTTGTCTTTCTGGGCAATTATGCAGTAGCATCCGGTATGTCGCTATTAATGAACAAGACACCCATCAGAGAAGCGAGCACATTTGATATTGCCATTGGTGTAAGCATCGGATTCCTCTATCTTGTCAATTTCCTCGTCTATAACAAGAATATAAGGGAGAATGGACTCTCCCTCTCCGTATCAGTAATGAGGGTCTCACTGGCAATCCCCATACTCATTTCCCTTATTCTATTCAATGAGAATATACTGTTCCTGCAGTATCTGGGCATTGCCATTGTTATTACAGCATTCACATTACTGGGCAGATTCAGCAGGAAAACGGCATTGATATGGGTACTCCTCCTCTTTATTATATCAGGCATATCTGATTCAGGCATGAAGATATTCAAGGAGTATTCCAGTCATTCAGCAGGCATATATCTCTTCTTCCTCTTCGGCTCAGCATTCATTTTCAATATACTGTTCATAATTATCAAACGAATAAAAATAACAGCCAAACCCCTATTATACGGTATTATACTGGGTATTCCCAATATGCTGACAAGCTTTTTCTTCATGCAGTCACTGGATACTATTCCCGGTGCAATTGCCTATCCCTTATTGGGCTCAGGTGTTGTTGTTATTTCCATTATTACGGATTTCGGTATATGGAGATCACGGTTCACGCGCAAGCAGATTATTGTTTTCACACTCCTTATTATAGGCATAATTCTTTTGAATATCACTTAAAGTTCTTCTAATGGCTTGACAAACCCCCTATGTTCACTACAATACTATATACAAGAGGAGGAATAGTGCACAACAGTATTGCTGATATCATATTATTATGCAGGGAATTGGATGAGAAGGCATACTATATTTACAATAATATGGCTGATATCTTTGAATCAAATCAGTCAGCGTCTTTCTGGAGACAGATGGCTGACAGGAAGACAGAGCATATCAATTGCTGGAAGAATCTCCTGGAACTGGAAGAGGAGGAGCTCCTTCCCTCATTCTATGCTGATTATAGGGACACCTATAATTACCTTGATGGACAGATAAAAAAGACACGGGATCTTATTGAACGCATAAATGACCTGACGCCTGATATGTATCTCATTATTATATGTCATCTGGAATTCTACCTGCTCAATCCTGACATACAGTCATTCCTACATTTTGTAAAAAATATACCGCTCCTGGAATTCCCCGTTATTGACTATGAGAAGCACCTTGATGATCTTCTGGGCGGGATTGTGAAGCATTCAGGTGAATACATGGAAATGAAACTGATGGGGGAGACGATCAGGATGCTCTGGAACCGCAACAGAATGCTGGACAATGAATCCAAGATAGATGAATTGACTGGAATTCACAATAGGCGCGGATTTTTCAATCTGATTAAACCTGTTCTTGAAATGGGTGATAACAACAGGGGAAAGGGCGGCATTATGATGATTGACATAGACAATTTCAAGCATCTCAATGATACATACGGGCATTCAGAGGGTGACAGAATACTCAAAAGCGTATCTGAGGCAATACGCGGTTCAATCAGAACATGTGATTTTGCAGGCAGATACGGAGGGGATGAATTTATTGTGTATATTGTGCCTGCTGACAGGGGCCTTGTGCTGGATATTGCAGAGAATATCAGAAGAGACGTGTACAAGTCATTCAATAAAACAATTGGAGCAACAGTAAGTATCGGATATTATGCAGGGGACGGCTATATGACAAATGAGAATATCGGTGACTGGACAAAGAAGGCTGACAGTGCTCTCTACAGGGCAAAGAGAAGCGGGAAAAACCTCACACTCTCGTATTGATAAATTAATCCAATCTGATAAAATATTCCAAAAGGAGTTTGCATGAAACGGCTATTGTTTTTGTTAATAATCATAAGGCGTAAATGCCGGTTGACAATGAGGGCAATCAGATATGGGGTCCGGAGAGCCCATATATATTCATAAAGAAGGAGAATTATTCCATTGAATAGAGATGTATTCATTATTGATGATGAACCGGATATCAGGACACTCATATCTGTTCATCTGAGGCGCAATGCATTTGAACCTGTGGAATTTGACAGGGGCAGTGATGCAATAGAAGCACTGGATAAGAGTGAGCCTGCTCTAATCATACTGGACCTCATGCTTCCCGGTGAGGATGGTCTGGAGATATGCAGGCGCATAAGGGCGAATGAGGAAATCAGGCATATTCCCATAATAATGCTCACAGCAAAATCAGAGGAAACAGACAAGATAATAGGTCTGGAGCTGGGTGCAGATGACTATATTACCAAACCCTTTTCCCCCAGGGAGCTCATTGCACGGATAAAGGCAGTGCTGAGGAGATCCTCTTTGCATGCTCAGAAGCATGAGGATTCCAATGATAAAATAAAGATAGGAGACAACCTGACCATACATAAAAATCAGTATAAGGCAACTGTGAATGGAGAGGATACAGGGCTTACAGCAACAGAGTTCAATATACTCCTCATTCTTGCCCGCCACAAGGGATGGGTCTATTCAAGAAAACAGATACTGGAGGAACTCTGGGGCAATGAGAAGTTTGTAACAGAGAGAACCGTGGATGTGCATATCAGGCATCTCAGAGAGAAACTCAAGGATGCAGGCAGACATATAGTCAATGTGCGCAGTGTGGGATATAAGATAGAGGAATGAAAAAACCATTATTCCGGCAATTATTCTCCGTAGCCCTCATTATAATACTGCTGCTATCCGGCACAATACTCTTCTTCACATACCGGACAGTAAAGAGGGAGCACATAGAAGGACTCTCATATGAATTGCTCCTTGACAGCCGGCTTATACGAGACAGGGTAAGCGCGTCTCTTGCTGAAGGCAATCTGCCTGATACTGTTCTCTACAATGCTTCAGAGAGCATAGACAGGCGCATAACTGTTATTGACAGCAGAGGCAGAGTCCTCTTTGATTCAGAAGAAGATGAAGAGACAATGGATAATCATGCTGACAGGCCGGAATTTATCCGGGCAATGGCCAGGGGAAGCGGTTATGCTGTAAGGTATTCCAATACATTAAAAAAAGAGATGATATACTCGGCATTAAAATATGGAGCCGGTGAAAACAGCGGAGTAATAAGGGTGTCTGTTGCACTGACGCGCATAGACAATCTATTCAATAAACTCTTCAGAGAAATTACAATAATCACAGTAATCCTGACAGGCCTGGCACTTGTAATCATTCTTGTGTTTACCCGTTCATTCATAAAACCGGTCAATGAATTACTCTCATTCTCTCATAGAATATCCGAGGGTGATTTCAATGCACGCCTATTCCTCAAGGGCGGGGGTGAATTCAAGAAACTGGCAGACAGTTTTAATTATGCTGCTGAGCGCGTCAATGCACTGTTTGATGAAACATCCTCACAGAAAGAAACACTGAGCAAGATAATGTCAACAATATCCGAGGCAGTTGTTCTTATTGACAGTGAAGAGAGGGTTGTATTCAATAATGAACTCTTTGAAAGTATATTCGGCAATACACAGAAAGGTGTTAAATACTGGGAAATCATCCGCAGCAATGACATTATAGCAGTTATCAGGAAAGCAGCAGAAAACAAGTCAACAGCAGAGACACAGACGGAAGTGAACAGCAGATTTTATCAGGCAACAGCATCCTATCTTCCCTACTCAGAGGAAATACTCCTCACACTCTATGATACAAGCCGTCAGAAGAATCTGGAAATAATCAAGAAGGAATTCATCTCCAATATGTCGCATGAACTGAGAACCCCACTTACTGCAATAAAGGGCTTCCTTGAAACAATAGAGCCGGATCAGAATGATGCGAACAGGGAATTCGTGCACATTATGGAAAATCATACAAGCCGCCTCATACGCATTGTTGAAGATATATCGGTGCTTGCTGATCTGGAGGATTACAGCTCTGAATTATCACATGAAAAAATCAATCTTGTCAAATTCCTTGAAAATGAAATGCCGCTCTTCAAAAAACTGGCAGAGGCCAAGGGACTGGATATTTCCCTCAACACAGATGAAATGAATGAACTGTATATTGAGGCAGACCCATTCAAACTGGAACAGGTGTTTATCAATATTGTGGACAATGCAGTGAAATACACAGAGGAAGGTTCTGTTAACATAAGCATTGATAAAGATGATGAATTTGCATCAGTCAGTATTAAAGATACAGGCATCGGCATATCAGAGGAAGACATAAGCAGGATATTTGAACGCTTCTATGTTGCGGATAAATCGCGCTCGCGCAAGGCCGGAGGCACAGGACTGGGACTTTCCATTGTCAAGCATATAGTGAATATGCATGATGGCGAGATTGATGTAGAGAGTTATCCGGGTGAGGGCACATCAGTAACAGTCAAATTGAGGAGATATCATTAATTTTTCAATATGACCCGGCCCCTTCTCTATCACGGCAGATATCAGGATAATTTCTTTGAGGCCTGGTACTATAAGGCAGTCAGTAATAGAGGCAATAACATTGCATTCATACCCGGTATT
>JAXHVG010000135.1:0-5138 GCA_034189245.1 Caldifarciminota bacterium | reverse complement strand
CAGCAGGCAACTATATTGAGTGGCATTTTGAGGGAATGGATAATACTGACGGATGGACTATTGAAAGAAGGACAGAGAATTTCGTTTTTTCAGCTATAAGTCATCTTCCTGCTGATGCCAATTCTTATACAGACAGTGATATAGCAGCCAATACTTGTTATTACTATAGGGTAATGGATATATACGGCACAATTGTATCAGCAGACATCAGGATTTTATCAGGTAAACCCTCAATAAAAAACAGTATGGACTGCAGTTATGATAACAGTACTGTAAACGTTTCATACAATATATGTCAAAATGATATTGTCAATATCTCACTGTACAGCATAACAGGACAGTATATAAAAGGGACAGGAGTTATGGCAAAGGAACCCGGAATGCATAATCATGCCTTCAATGCATCTACATTGCCATCAGGCATATACTTTGTAAAAATGAAAACAGCAGGCAGTATATTCAAAGAGAAACTCCTCATTGTCAAATAATTAAAGCACAGAACGGGCAGTTTACACTGCCCGTTTATCCTGTATGAAAAAACTTTCCCCTGTAAAAGATATCTGAAAATAGTGATGATTTGACAAAATTGGCATATAAGTCTGAAAATATAATTATTTAGGAAAAACACCCTATTGGTTTCTTGACAACCTCAACATAACCATTGACAAATATGCCGGTTTTGATTATATTAATATTAGAAGCAAGGAGGCGGATATTAAAAAAATATTATTTGTTTTATTGATTATAATGATTTTCACGGGAGTATTTGCAACTGACTATCATCTGATGCATGATGATTCAACGGGTAATTACTGGCGGTGGTATGAACAAAATAACGGAACTGTGAAGTATTGGGCTGTTCAGTATTATACATCTGATACATGCACATTGAGAACAATTGACTGGGGCAGATGGACAAGACTGAACAGGACTTATACAGATTCAATATTCGTATGTTTTGACAATGGCACCGGATTCCCTGCAATGGATTCACTTATATATACCGGCTCTGAGTCCGTATCAACAGGAGGAGCCGAGGTAATAATTAGACACACTGTATTAGGTAATCCTCTTGCTGCAGGTGACTTCTGGATTGTAATAAAGGCGGAGACGCAGAACAATAATGCATATTTCCTCTCAGATATACTGGGCAGCGGATACAGTTATGTATCAGGTGACGGTATTACATGGAATGAACTGACAGATGGTGTGGATACGGCTGATCTGATCATCAGATCATGGGTATCAGGACCTGAGGGCATGTCTCTTCTGATAAGTGAGAAGAGATTCAAAGCAGAAGAGCAGTTTATTGAAAATCTCAGATACAACAGAATTATCAGCAGCAGGTTCAATGTGAATCTGACATTAAGCAGTATTGCTGATATTGAGATAAGTATAATGGACAGAACCGGCAGAATAATGAAATGCCTGGTGGATGACTATAAGGGACCTGGGAATTATCTATTCACATGGGATGCATCCAATTATCCTGCAGGTATCTATTTCATGAAAATCAGGAATAATCATGAACAGGATATGATTAAGCTGATTAAGATGAAATAGTTCTTTATTTTTCCGGGAACGCATATATAATCTTACTATGGGTATTGCAGAAGAATGTGAATCATTATTTCTCTCCAATACTAATACTGTAAATGCAGAGGCAATGCAGAGATATATGAGGGGTAAATTCAGATTTGCAGGATTGAAAGCAGGTGAAAGGCGAATGCTCCAGAAAACTGTTTTTCCGCCGAAGGATGCTATCACTGCAGATTATCTCATGAAGACCATTCCTTATTTCTGGAAATCCCCATTAAGGGAGATGCAGTATTCAGGCATTGAACTTGTCAGCCACTCAGCCGATATACTGGAAAGTGATTTCATTGAAACAGCAGAGTTTATGATTACACATAAATCCTGATGGGATACAGTGGATTCAATTGCCTCAAACATTGTAGGGAGAATCCTTGTTGATGACAGAAGCTTGCAGGATTATTATTCTTCCAAATGGCTGAGAACCGGTAATATATGGCTTCATAGAACTGCACTTATCTTTCAGTTGAAATATAAAGACAGAACGAATGAGGAATTATTGTATGAAAATATTTCGCAATGTCTCGGTTCTGATGAATTCTTCATAAACAAGGCAATTGGCTGGGCATTGAGACAGTATGCAAGGACAAATCCGGGCAGTGTCATTAACTTTGTCAATGATCATGAACTCAGTGCACTATCCAGATCAGAAGCAATAAAGCATATTGATATATAAGGATTAGTATTCCTGGGAATAATAATTGCCTCATTAAGAACCTGTGATATAATAAACCCATGATATATGCATTATTTGCTGCAGGATTATTCGGTATTGCCGATGTATTCACGAAAATTGCAGCAGTGAGACTCAAGACAGCGCGCATTACCCTGCTTAATGCAGTGCTGACACTGCCTATTGCAATGCTTTTCTTTCTTATCTTCAAAGGGACATTGCCCGAAGGTGAGTATCTTGTAAGGGCATTTATCATACAAGGAGTATCAGCATTATCATTCATATTCTTCTTTCTTGCAATGATGACCGGTCCTGTTTCCATAGTAAGTCCAATCATATCCGGTTATGCAGTAATAAGTGTTATCGGAGGAATGGTATTCCTTGGTGAGATGCCGGCAATTATGCAGATTGCGGGTATAATGCTTATTATAACAGGCAGTGTAACAATATGTATTGAACCTGACAGGACAAAACGGGCTCAAAGCAGGATATGGATAATATGGACACTGCTTGCAACACTCTGTTTCGGCATATGGTCTCTTGTTTCCAAGACACTCACTGCACATGTTGAGCCATGGACAATGACATTGATATTCGGTATTATTGCCCCATTCATCTGGGCCCCCTATATTGTATGGCGCTGGAAAAAAGAGGAAGCGGAATTAATGGACATGAAAGGACTGCTTCTAGGCTCACTGGCAATTATCATGACAATTGCAGCTGCCATTTCATACTATACCTCACTCTCAAAACTCCCAGTTTCAATTGCTGCACCCATTACAGGATCCCATCCTGTATTCACTGTACTGATATCATTGACATTATTAAGAGAAAAATTCCATAAATTCCAGTTTGTCAGTTTTGCTGTCATATTAATAGGCATCTATCTTCTGAGCTAATCTATGAATCAGATTTATCCATCAGTCCGATTATGATATTTGTTATTGTAACAAGATCATCAATATCTATATATTCATTAATAGTATGGACATCCATCATACCTGTTCCGAGAATAACTGCTTTGATGCCGTGTTCATTGAATATATTGGCATCTGAGCCCCCGCCCCCTGTCATGATCTTACAGGGAATTCCGAGCTTCTTATAAACCTTCACTGCATCAAGAAGCACTCTATCTGATTCCTTGACATACATGGCATTGTATTCGCGTTGAACATCAATACTGCAGAGAGCAGTCCGGACAGATCCGTCAGGCATCTGAATCCTGCTGTTTGAACAGGCATTATAGACAGCTTCCTTTATTTTATCAGTATAAAATTCCAGCTTCTCCTCACTATGGCTGCGCACCTCGCCTTTGATTGACACTTTCTTGGCCACAATATTGGTTGCCTGACCGCCTTCAATTACACCCATATTGGATGTTGTATGTGAATCAATCCTGCCCAGCGGCATGTTGGATATCGCCTCAGCAGCAGTTTTAATTGCACTTATGCCCTTTTCAGGAGACATGCCTGCATGGGATTCAATCCCTTCAATAATTATATCAATTGAATTCTGGGAAGGAGCCCGCACGAAAATGCCCTCAATATGTTCACTGTCCAAGGCATAACCCTTTTTGGCGCGTATTATGGAATAATCAAGATTCTTGGCTCCCAGGAGTCCTATCTCCTCACTGACAGTAAGTACAATGTCTATGTCCGGGGCATCTATATCATTCTCTTTGATATAACGCAGTGCTTCAAATATTGCAGCAATACCTGATTTATCATCTGCACCAAGCACAGTGTCTCCTGCAGATTTTATAATATTATCCTCAATAATGGGCTCAATGTCATTGCCGGGCTTGACTGTATCAAGATGAGCTGCCAGCATAATGGGCCGCTTCATGGAATTGCCGTAGTATTTGGCAATGAGATTGGATTGATTGCCTCCTGTCTCAAGTGATGCCTTGTCCTCAATGATCTCGCATCCCATCTCATTTTCCAGGAAATCCCTGCAGTACCGGGCAAATGCCTTCTCATTGAGGGATTCTGAGGATATTTTCACCATATCCATGAAATTATTGACCAGCCGCTCCTTATTAATCTTATACATCATTCCTCCTTCTCCATCTCACTCTCCATATCAATGAGATTCTCCGCATTGGACTTGATATGCGAGTAATGGGTTTGGGACACATTATACGATTCAATCGCCTTCTCCAGATATTTACCCGTATCTTCATACTTGCTGTTGAAATGCTCAAGTTTCTTCTCCAGTTTCTTAAGATTCTCAATCAGTATCTTGGAATTCTCATATATTCTCACATTCTTCAGTCCCGTGATAATGATCTGTAGAAATGCATAAAATGTTGAGGGGCCTGCCAGCATGACCTGATATTCACGGCCATAGTCAAATATATCAACACCGAGATTTCTGCTTGTATCATTGGATATGATTTCAAAGTAAATACTGTCTGACGGTATGAACATTATGGCAAATTCCGATGTATTGTTCTCCGGACTTATGTATTTGGATGATATATCCTTTATAAGACCCTTCACAGTTCTGATAAATTCAGCCCAGAGTCTTTCCCTCTTCTCCTCTTCCTCCTCATTGACATATCTCTTGTAATCGTCAATAGGGAATTTCACATCAATGGGAATAATCCTCTTATTGTATCTGATAATAAAGTCAACCCTTTCCCTTGTCTCTGGTTTGATATTACACTCCTTGTCCCATATACCCCTCGGCAGGATTCTGCCCAGCATCTCTTCCAGTATGACCTCTGTATAATTGCCTCTTGCCTTGGGTTTCTGGAATAGATATTTGAGTTCCTCAGTCAGTTTGGTTGCATGCTCCTGCTCTGATGTGAGTTTGGTGATTATACCCTTGAGTCCCTCTATCATTTCAATGGTCTTTCTTGTATTGCTTG
>JAXHVG010000134.1:0-2935 GCA_034189245.1 Caldifarciminota bacterium | reverse complement strand
GTCATAGTTGCCGTTATACTGATACTGAGGAGGAACCGGTCCAATGCGTCTGAGTAATATATACTTCAAGACACATAAGGAGATGCCGAAGGATGCTGCAATGCCTTCACACAGTCTCCTCCTCAAGGCAGGACTCATCAATATGTCCTCAGCAGGCATTTATACATATATGCCCCTGATGCAGAGGATTATGATTAATATTGAATCCATTATTAGAGAGGAGATGAATAGAATAGGCGGACAGGAGATGCTTATGCCTGCTCTGACACCTGCTTCATTATGGAAGGAAACAGGCAGATGGGATGATTTCGGTGATGAGATGTTCCGGCTGAAGGACAGGAATGACCGGGAGTATGCTCTGTGTCCCACGCATGAAGAGGTCATAACAGATATTGCCCGTGATTATTTCACATCATACAGGCAATTACCCCAGATATGGTATCAGATACAGATGAAATTCAGGGATGAACCCAGGCCCAGAAGCGGACTGCTTAGGGTCAGGCAATTTGAAATGAAGGACTCTTACTCCTTTGACAGGGACAATGAGGGACTTGATATATCATACAATAAACACAGAGAGGCCTATGAGAGGATATTTGAAAGATGCTCCATTGATTATACTATTGTTCAAGCAGCATCCGGTCTCATGGGCGGCGCTAAATCAGAAGAATTCATGGCACCATCTGATTCGGGTGAGGATGAGATATTCATATGTGAGAACTGCGGATACAGTGCAAACAGTGAAGTGGCAAAAACCATATCCCCTCATTATGAATCAGTCAGTAATGATATTGAGGAGATTCACACACCTGTTGACGGTGATGTTGAATCAGTAAGCCGTTTCCTATCAAGAAATAAAGAGGAATTCATTAAATCAATACTGATCATTCTCAATGACAAACCGGCATTCCTCCTTGTTCCCGGGAACAGGGATATCAATGAGGCAAAGATTGATATTGCACTGAAGGGCAGATGGAGATATGCTGAGAATAGTGAGATCAGGGATATTACAGGTGCTGAGGCAGGATATATATCCCCTGCGGGACTCAATATTGATGTATATGCTGATCTGATGCTCACCAATGCATCCAATATGATTTCCGGTGCAAATAAGGATCATTACCATATCACCGGTATTGATATCAAGAGGGATATACCTGCTCAGAATCTGCATTTTGTTGATATTGCATCAGTCATTGACAGTGATATATGCCCTCAATGCCAAAAAGGGGAACTGAGAAAGAAGAGAGCAATAGAGATAGGGCATATATTCCAGCTCGGCACAAAATATTCCAAGTCAATGAATGCACTCTATCAGGATGAAGACGGCAGTCAGAAGGTAATTGTAATGGGTTCCTACGGCATTGGTCTCGGCAGAATCGTCAGTACTGTAATAGAGCAGAATCATGATGAGAGAGGCATAGTATGGCCCCCGTCCATAGCACCCTTCAAGGCAATAATACTCAATCTCTCCATGAAGGATGAAACTGTGAGGGATGAAGCCGAGCAATTGTACAGTACACTGAATCAGGCAGGCATTGAGACACTGCTTGACGACAGGGACACTGCAGCAGGTGTCAAATTCAATGATGCTGATCTTATCGGTATTCCCGTAAGGATCGTAATAGGAAGAAAATTCAAAGAGACGGGCAAATTGGAGATATCATCAAGAACAGATCCACGGAAGGAATTCATATCCCCGTCAGCCATTACAGAAACAGTAATTGCAATGCTGAATAATTCAAAAGGAAAGAAGGATGTTTCAGAAAAGAATACGTGAGGAACAGATACAGTCCCTTGCAGAGGACCTTCTTGTGAGGGAGGATTTTTCTGACAGGCATATATCATTAAAGAGTATTGAAATTAAGAGAGGAAGGTCTATAATGATAAGAATATTCCTTGACAGGGAAAACGGAATTACAATAGATGATTTAAGTGATTTCCACAAGGAATTTCAGTTAATCCTGCAGGCTGAAAGTATTTGGAATGATGATCTACAGATGCAGGTTTCATCACCGGGTCACTCTGCAAAGAAGTAGGAGGTTTTGTGGATACAAGAGAAATTATTGACTCTTTGATTGACATTGAGCAGCAGAAGAGTATAAGCAAACAGAAGGTCGTTGATGTAATCAAACAGGGACTTATCAAGGCATGTGAAAAACAGTTCGGAGAAGACGGCAAGTATGTGGTTAATATTAATGAAGCAACAGGGGATATTATCATCACCCGTATGATTGAAGTAGTCAATGATGTTTCTGACAATCTTAATCAGATAAGCATAAAGGAAGCCGGGGAATTTGCTGATGATATAAAGGAAGGCGATGAACTACAGGAGAAACTCACAATAAAGAGTTTCGGGCGTCTGGCAATCAATGCAATGAAGCAGCATATTACAAATGAACTGCTTGAAGAGGAGCGCATATCATTGTTCAATGAATTCTCAGGCAAGATTGATAATCTGGTCAATGGCTCCATCAAGAAGATAACCCCCTCACGGGTATATATCAATCTCAACAGATTAGAGGCGATTATGCCCATGGATGAGACGATTCCCGGTGAGAGATACAGGATAGGACAACTCATCAAAGCAGTTATTATTGATGTTGAAGAAAATAAGGGTGATCCGAGGGTCTATCTCTCAAGGCGTTCCGATAAATTCCTCAAGAGGCTCATGGAATTTGAAGTGCCTGAAATTGAGGACGGGACTGTCATTATAAAGGGGATTGCAAGATTGCCCGGCATCAAATCCAAAATTGCTGTTATGTCAATAGATGACAAAATAGACCCTGTCGGTGCATGTGTAGGTGTCAAGGGTTCAAGGATAAGAACCATTATCAAGGAACTGAACAATGAGCATATTGATATTATACAGTGGAGTTATGACCCGATAATATTCACGCAGAGGGTTATTTCACCGGGTGTTGTTATCCGTGCA
>JAXHVG010000133.1:0-9961 GCA_034189245.1 Caldifarciminota bacterium | reverse complement strand
GATATTAAAATATCAGAAATTATTAACAAATAGTACTCTATTACAAATTTCGGCGGGTTCATCGTCCCGATACAGATAAGATGAGGAATCAGAAAAAAGAGTTTTTAAAGCGGACTCATCTATTTGTATATGATATTGAAAAGGAAGTTTTATGAAATTACTGTTTATTAACGCATCCATGTTCTCAACAAATACAGACAAATATTTTGTTTCATGGAATATGGAGCCTATTGTCTTCGGTCTCATCAAGAAATTAACACCGTCAGACATCAGCATTGATTTTGTTGATGAACGCTATGAGAAGGTGAAATACTCGGCGGATTATGATGCTGTGGTATTCAGTGTGCGCACATACAATGCTAGAAACTCGTACAAGATATCAAAGAGATTCCGCAAACTGGGAGTTAAGACCCTTGCAGGCGGATATCATTGCGCATTAATGCCGGAGGAGACCGTAAAACATTTTGACTCTGTTGCATTGGGCAGTGTTGAGGACTGCTGGCCTCTGATGCTCAGGGATCTGAAAGAGAATAGACTGCAGTCTCTCTACAGCAGAACAAAGAAAACAGGCAAGATGATAAGACCGGACAGGAAATTATTTATGAAATATCCGTCCCTGCCAATGAAGGTTATTGAAACGTCACGCGGATGCCCTCATCATTGTAATTACTGCTGTACATCACGCCTTCACAATGGGCGTGTATTATACAAGGATCTGGCAGTACTGGAGAAAGAATTCATGGAATTGAGAAACCATCTTGTGCTGTTCTCCGATGAGAATATTGCCAGTGATAAGAAACGCCTGCGTAAAATATGTAAAATGACGAAAAAACATAATATCAAATGGCTCTCTCAGGCTGATATTCATATTGCCGATAATGAGGATTTTGTACACATGCTTGCTGACAGCGGCTGTAAAGGCCTGCTGATAGGATTTGAAAGCATAGACAAAGCGACCTTAAAGGAGTATAATAAATATATAAATCTCAACGCGGATTATAAAAGAACAGTGGATATACTGCATAAGTACGGTATAATGATCTACGCTGCTTTTATACTGGATACACATGAACACGACATTCTTGATGCAACAAAAGATTTCATCATCAAGAATAAACTGGACCTCTGCGGTCTCCATCCATTGACCCCTTTCCCGGGAACAAATCTATATGAAGAGAAACTGTCTACATCACCAAATGTCAAAGAATGGTGGCTGAGGAAATTCTACCCGTATTTCAAATTCGTATTTAAAGATGAACATTCAGAGAAAATGGAGAAGTATATTAACAGGACCAGAGAAAAAATATTCTCCCTGCCCGGTATATTCAAAAGAGTGGATTTCAAATACTTCTTCAATAATCCTGCAATGGTCTTTCTCTCATTCATATTCAATCTGGCTGCAATTACGGAAGTAAAAGGCAAATCCAATATCAATGAATGAGTGTCTGTAATTTCTTATATAATCAAAGTAGCCCCTGCGGGATAATGCTGCGCATTATACTCGCTACCGCTCATGTTCGATTCCACGGGGCATGCCCGCTCAGCATACGAACGTTGTACGTTTTCCGTTGTATGCTCTTTATCTTTCTTTTACCTTTGATCTTTTACCTTCTTTCCGAATCACACGAATCACACGAAACACACGAATTCGCACGCTTTTCCGCCTCCGGGGAAAACTGACAGGTGCATCGCATAGTTTAC
Organism: Caldifarciminota bacterium; assembly: GCA_034189245.1. GTDB lineage: Bacteria > Hydrothermota > 32-111 > 32-111 > 32-111 > JAXHVG01. The sequence continues at coordinate 8,260 of JAXHVG010000133.1, read as the reverse complement.
CCGGCTCCGCCGAAGAACCCCTGCGGGATAATGCTGCGCATTATACTCGCTACCGCTCATGTTCGATTCCACGGGGCATGCCCGCTCAGCATACGAACGTTGTACGTTTTCCGTTGTATGCTCTTTATCTTTCTTTTACCTTTGATCTTTTACCTTCTTTCCGAATCACACGAATCACACGAAACACACGAATTCGCACGCTTTTCCGCCTCCGGGGAAAACTGACAGGTGCATCGCATAGTTTACCCGGCTCCGCCGAAGAACCCCTGCGGGATAATGCTGCGCATTATACTCGCTACCGCTCATGTTCGATTCCCCGGGGCATAAAAAAAGGCAGGATATCTATCCTGCCTTTCATTATACGCCTCCGGGGAATCGAACCCCGAACCTACTGATTAAGAGTCAGTTGCTCTGCCTGGTTGAGCTAGAGGCGCTTGATTTTGTTATATATATACGCCCGACAGGATTCGAACCTGTGGCCTACGGATTAGAAATCCGTTGCTCTATCCAACTGAGCTACGGGCGCCTGATATCATATGGGGTGAGTGATGGGACTTGAACCCACGGCCACTGGAACCACAATCCAGTGCTCTACCGACTGAGCTACACTCACCGTATCGGGGCGGCAGGATTTGAACCTGCGACTTCCTGCTCCCAAAGCAGGCGCGCTAACCGGGCTGCGCTACGCCCCGTCAATTGAATTGAGATAATCGGTAAAATGCTTCACTGCCTGTGCCCTGTGTGATATTTTATTTTTCAGTTCAGGGTTCATTGAAGCAAATGTGTCTTCATATCCTAGTGGTCTAAAGACGGGGTCATATCCAAATCCGTTTTCACCCTCAGGTTCAAGGACTATACGGCCTTCACATATTCCTTCAAAAATCTGCGGTTCTCTGTCCTTCAAAAGCAATGCTATTGCTGTTCTAAAACGCGCTGTTCTTTTCTCAAGGGGTATATGTTCCAATTCACTGAGTAGTTTTATATAATTATCCCTGTATGCAGCATTCTCTCCAGCAAAACGGGCTGTGTAAATGCCCGGTTTTCCGCCCAGTGCATCCACTTCCAATGCTGTATCATCAGCGAAACTGCTGAGGCCTGTATAATTCATGCCTGCCTCAGCTTTCAATATTGCATTTTCCGCTGTTGAAGTGCCTGTTTCATCCACATCGGGATAATCTTCAAAATCATCTATGTAAAGAACTTCAAATTTGCTCTTTAATATATAAGCGATTTCCTTCTTCTTGTCAAGGTTATGTGTTGCAAAAAATAATTTCATGGAAGAACGATGAATGCGTCCGAGTACCCCTTTGATCTTGCTTCGTCCCTGAGATTCTCCGCTTGCGCCTTTGTGGGGAATTCTCCCACTCTGACCTTGTAATACGGAGCAATATACTCAACATACACCGTTTCACTGAACTTGCTCTGCAGATCATTCTTCACTTTGTTTGCCTTCATCTCATCATAGGTTGCAAAGAGCTGCACCTTGTAGACCTCTTTCTCTACATCTTCCATCAATTCTGTGTCCTCTTCAATAAGAAGTTCCTCTTCCTCCATCATTAATTCCTCATCAATGATCTCCAGTTCCTCTGTTGTATCCTCTTCCTCTTCAATCATTGTAATGCTTTCATCCGGTTTGACTGACTCCTCTGTTCCCTTCTTTGCGCAGCCTACAAGAAAAACAGCTGCAATGAGCATAATTACTGTGATTTTCTTTAACATTTGACCTCCCGTCAGAGATATTCCTTTAATTTATCGCTGTCATTTATCTGCTTCAGTAATGCCTTAATCTGTCCTGTATCGCGCTTATTGCATACAAGTGTCACATCCTTTGTCCTTACCACAACCACATCACTTACACCGACTGTTGCTATCAGGCCATCCTCTGAGTAGATAACATTATTTTCCGAATTCATTGTTATCACATTGCCGTGTACAACATTGCCCTCATCATCCGCTTCCCTGGTGCGTTCCAGTGCATTCCAGTTGCCGACATCATCCCATTTGAATTGTGCCCTTACTATGACAATATTGCCGGCTCTTTCCATTACTCCGAAATCAATGGATGTGGCAGGTGCTTCATCATAGAGTTTTTTCAATGCTTCCTGCTCCGTATCTTTGCCGATATGCTCACTGAATTTCTGTAAACTCTCGTACATATCCGGTATATAATTCTCTATTGCAGAGAGTATTGCACTGGTCTTCCAGAGGAATATACCGCTGTTCCAGAGTGTATTGCCGCTCTTCAGATATGCACTCGCCACCTTGAGATTGGGTTTTTCCTTGAATGCTTCAATCTCATAGACCTTCCCATCCTCAAGGGGTTTGCCCAGTTCAATGTAGCCGTAACCTATTTCAGGTCTTGTCGGTGTGATACCGAATGTAACAAGATTCTCCTGCTGTGCATATTTATAACCCAATTCCACTGTCTTCCTGAAATCTGCAATAGATGCTATCTCATGATCAGCAGGGCATACAAGCATTGTTGAATTCTCGTTGATATGTTTCATCTTCACTGCAGAATAACCGATTGCCAGTGCAGTATTCCTGCCGAATGGCTCTGTGAGGACATTATCCTTTTCAAGTATATTGAGTTCTGCTATCGGTTCGTACAAATGCTCTGTTGATACAGTGAATATCCTTTTATTGTCAATAAAACCTTCCAGACGCTCTACTGTTTCTTCCAGCATTGTTTTGTCACTTATAATAGGCAGGAGTTGTTTGGGCCTGTTCCCCCTGGACATAGGCCAGAATCTCTCACCCTTGCCGCCTGCAAGTATGATGCCGAACAAATTTTCCATGACTCTCCTCTTTTCAATTACTATTTTATTATATTGAATAAAACATTGCAGTCAATATATTCGTTCAATTAATTCCATAGTATTCATTATGTTATTTTAAAGTTCTTTTAAGAATAAGTATATATTTTCTGTTATTTTCATATTGACACAGTTTTAAGAGAACATATAATAACAAAACATTATAGCGGTAAAATTAACTTAATCAGGAGGATTCATGAGCGGATACGGAAAACAGGTCTTTGAAGACCTAAAAAAAAGATATCCCTGGGAAACGGAATTTCTGCAGGCCGCAGATGAGGTGCTTTCATCATTGGAACTGATACTGGAGCAGGAGCCCCAGTACAGGGAAGCAGGTATTCTGGAGAGAATAGTGGAACCGGAAAGAATCATTATGTTCAGGGTGCCCTGGGCTGATGATCAGGGCAAAATTAAGGTAAACAGAGCATACAGAGTGGAATTCAACAGTGCAATAGGCCCCTATAAGGGCGGACTGAGATTCCATCCCTCAGTAAACCTGGGTATTCTCAAATTCCTCGGATTTGAACAGATCTTCAAGAACTCCCTTACAGGTCTCCCCATGGGCGGCGGTAAAGGCGGCAGTGATTTTGACCCGAAAGGCAAATCTGACAATGAAGTGATGCATTTCTGCCAGTCATTCATGACAGAACTGTTCCGTCACATAGGTCCCAACACGGATGTTCCCGCAGGCGACATTGGTGTCGGCGGCAGGGAAATAGGATATATGTTCGGACAGTACAAGAGACTGAAGAATGAATTCACAGGTGTGCTTACAGGCAAGGGCCGCAATTGGGGCGGTTCACTGATAAGGCCCGAAGCAACAGGATACGGAGCAACATACTTTGCAGAAGAGATGCTCAAGACAAAGGGTGATTCACTTGAAGGCAAGACAGTTGCAATTTCAGGATCAGGCAATGTTGCACAGTTTGCAACAGAAAAGGTTACTGAACTGGGCGGCAAGGTTGTCACACTCTCCGATTCTTCAGGTTCAATCTATGATAAAGACGGCATTGACAAGGAGAAATGGGAATTTGTCATGGAACTGAAGAATGTCAAGAGAGGCAGGATCAAGGAATATGCCGATAAATTCGGATGCGAGTATGCTGAAGGCGGAAGGCCCTGGGAACTTGGTGAGTTTGATGTTGCAATGCCATGCGCTACACAGAATGAACTCAACAGGCAGGAAGCAGAGACACTCGTCAAGAATGGCTGCAAATGTGTTTCAGAAGGCGCCAATATGCCCACGGAACCGGATGCAGTTGAGGTATTCCTCAATAATGATGTACTCTTTGCTCCCGGCAAGGCAGCCAATGCAGGCGGCGTAGCCACATCAGGTCTTGAGATGTCACAGAATTCACTGCGTCTTTCATGGACCAGAGAGGAAGTTGACGAGAAACTCCATAATATTATGATCAATATTCACGCATCTGCCTATCAGGCAGCAGAAGAAGTCGGCAAACCGGGCAATTATGTCATAGGAGCCAATATAGCCGGATTCAAGAAGATTGCTGATTCAATGATTGATCAGGGCGCTGTATAATTTCTCTTACAGAGCAAATAAAAAAGGCGGCTTGAAGCCGCCTTTTTTTATGTCTTTTTTCCCTGTTATTTTATTCCAGAATAATATATACCATATCAGTGATGTATTTGTTGAAAGCCCTGTCAATATCTTCAACCGTGAGTTTTGATATGCTCTCCGCAAAATTCATTGAATACTCAGGGTCACTGTAGAGCAGATAATCCAGACCGGACATCAGTGACTTATCCATGGATTTCTCATTCCGTATATAGAAAGATGTTATGAAGAGATTTCTTATATTGTCAATCTCCTCCTCTGTCACCCCGTCTTCCCTGGCTCTGTCAAACTCCTCAAGGGTGAGTGATATGGCAGAATCAGGATAATCTGTACTGACATAGAAATAACCGTAATTGGTCTTCCTGTTGCTGACACCGGTAAATGCCACATAAGTAAGCCCGTGCTTGGTTCTGAGTAATTCATAGACCTTTCTTGAGAGTATTGAGAAACCTATGCGCAATGCAGGATACTCATCACTCTTAACTGATGCAACAGGGAATTTACCTGCCACATAACTCGTCATCAAGCCCTCTTTATCAACAGTAAACCTTCCCTTTTCATGTTCATCAAAAGGCGGAGGTGTCAGCCTGCTTTTATCCTTGGGACTCTTCAAATCCTTCAATGACTCTTTGATAACAGGCATCATCTTATTGGGTTCAATGCCGGAGACAACAGATACAATTACCCTGTTATTATGAAGAAGATAATCAAGGTGCTCCTTCAGGTCACCGGCAGTTATAACTGAGACTGTCTCTTCAAATCCATCCGGTTTTGATGCATAGGGGTGTTCTCCGTAAAAACGCTTATTGAGTTCATCCCATATCACCTCATCGGGTTTTTCCATGCTTGACCGTATATCAGAGAGCATCTTCTCGCGGACAATGGACATTGACTGTTCTTCAAATGACGGATTCTTGACAATATCCAATGCTATCTCAAATGTTGCGGGGAAATATTTATTGATGGATGAGAATGCCAGGTATGAATAGTCATGGGAAGCAAGATTATCCGAATGGATGCCGTAATTGTCCATCAGTGTATTGAGTGAATCAAGGGGATATTTCTGTGAACCCCTGAGAATCATATTCATCAGGAATTTCTCAATGCCTGCTTTATCCTCAGAATAATTGAGACAACCGCCGTCAAAATAAAAACTCACTGCACTGATATTGTATGACGGGTCATATTCATATATAACATCTATGCCATTATCCATTTCCATGACATTTATTTCCCCTGCCGGTAATGCAGGTATTATCATCAATAGCAATATACATATTGCTGTTAAATGTCTCATCTCTCACACTCCTTCCAGGAATTATCAAAATATTTATCAGCAGCCTCTTTATTTACCAGTACTCCTGTTACCTTGTGCTTATTGTGAAGATACTGTTTTACTGCCCGGGAAATGCTTTCTGCATCTACTGCATTTATCTTGTCAGGATACGACATGAAATAATCCATGCCTGTTATTGCCCACCAGAATCCGATATCCAGTGCAAAATCCCTTGATGACTGCATACCATAGAGGAAATTGATTCTGTTTCTCTCCTTTGCAAGCTGTATCATGTCATCGGAGAAATAATCAGGGGATGTCATCTTATCAATCTCCTCAAGTATTATCTCTCTCACTTTAATGACATTCTCAGGCATCAGTGTTGAATAGAATGTGAATGTTGCGCCATCCTGCTGGGTGAAATATCCTGCATAAAAATCATATGCAAGACCGGATTCAATGAGTTTCTCTCTGAGAGGGAATGACTTCATCCTGAACATCTCCGTCAGCAGATCCAGAGGATAGGTATACTCGGGATGCTCATCCACATCCGGTGCCCTGTACTCCATTCTCATTTTACTGACACCGACATCGTCTGTTATCAGTATATTCTTATCTTCTTGCAGTGCCGGATGCTCCGGATAATCCCTGTCAGGCATCTCGCCCTTTTCCCAGGAGGCATAATATGTTTCAGCCCATTTTTGAGTTTTATCCAGATCAATATCACCTGCTATTATCAATGCGCAATTCCGGGGTGCGTAGAATTCATTCTTTATTTCTATCATCTGTTCTCTGGTGGCCCCCAGTATAACATCCTTCTCGCCGATTGCATTCTTTCTGTAGAAGTAATCAGAGAACATTGCCCTCTCTGTTTCCTGATAGAATATATAGTCCGGCTGTGAGAAATCCCTTTTGAATTCATTCATCACAACCATCTTCTCCTTCTTCAGTTCTGTTGTATCAAAGAGCGGTTTTCTTATTGCATAGGACATGAACTCCATACCCTCTTCAATATTCTTTGAGGGTACTGTGAAGAAATATCTCACAGTTTCATTGCTTGTCATGCCATTGTAGATAATCCCCAGTTCCCTTATCCGTTTCTGATACTCTTCCTGTGTGCGCCATCTCTCATTACCCTTGAAGAACATATGTTCATAGAGGTGAGAGAGCCCGCAGTTTTCCGGTGTCTGTGTGTATGCACCGTTTTTGGCTGCTATCTCAATAGTTGCTATGGGCTGTTTGTCTGATTTGACCATTATCACATCAAGGCCATTGTCCAGCACAATATGTCTGTAGGGTTTATTAAACAGAGTTTCCGGACCGGATATACTCCTCTCCGCAGTTGTTCCCCCTGTCTTTGCACAGGAGATAAAAGCGAGCAGCAGTATTGCAATAAATCCCGGTATGATTAATCTCTTCATATCTCTTCTCCTTTTATATAATTTAGTGATTCATATTATTCTTTCATTAATAATAAGCACCATATAATTATAATAATTTAAATGATTTATGCAAGTTTTAAAAAAGTCAATAGTTGATGGTTGATGGTCAATGGTCAAAGAATAGATTCAAGATACAAGAATCAAGTTTCAAGAGATGTGAATTCCCTGCCATGAGCGTAGAGAAATGATGGAATGAATAGTAGTAAGGGGATTGCAGCGTCGCTTTGCTCCTCGCAAAGACATAAAGAGACAAAAGGTAAAAAGTAAAGGTTATATGCATAATGAAAGTGGTTCTTCTCCAAAAGAGTTGGTAAATAGAGATATAAGATAAATAAAGTGAAGACTGTCAAGTGGCAGAAGTTGTAAAATTATAGCAATAGATCGTAAAATTGCAGAAAACACACTCTAACCCCCGTTATTTGTGCAATTACATGACATTTTATCCAAATCCCAAGTACAGTAGTTGAAACCGTAGAAAATTCCGGGGGTAAAACACCCCATATTGAAGCACTATTATGCCATAAAACCCTTTAAGTATAGTAATAAATAAAGATAAAAGTTTCTACGGTTTCAACTACTGTACTTGGGGCTTGGCAGAGAAATTATAAATTAAGGTGTTGACTTTTATTATGCATATAACTGGTAAAAGGTAAAAAGTAAAAGAAGGAAGAATGGACTTCGGCAAGGTTAATAGTCGCAGGTTTATGGTCAATGGTCAATGTGATGAGAGGACAAGGCCCGTGTGTTTCGTGTGGATGCGAGAACGGATAGAAATAAATCAGTTACAAGTTTCAAGAATTAATTATAGTAATGCATGATAAAAAATGATATGTATTGGACGGGAGATTATTTGATATCTCTAGTTACTTTTTTTATCAATCCTTCATCCTATCCGTCGCTTTCCTTTTTGCGTTTTCCGTTCTTTTACCAGTCACCAAAACGTCATTCCGAGTGCAGGCATCATGCTATTCATCCGCGAAGGAATCTCCTTATCCGCCCACGCTCTTATCCGGGCGGTTCGCGAACCGCCCCTACAATCAATCCATGAAACCTGTAACTTGAAACTGATTGTCACCAGCCACCAGTAACTATCTTTCATGGCCGGCTATTCACATTTCTTGTAACTTGTAACTTGAATCTTGAAACTGTC
>JAXHVG010000132.1:0-3852 GCA_034189245.1 Caldifarciminota bacterium | reverse complement strand
AGTATCGGCACTCATTGTCGTACTCTGGGCATATACATCCATTACAATAATCAATTATGCAGGCGGAGAGATCAAAACCCCCAAGACAAGTATGGTGAGGGGTTTTCTTGTCGGCACGATTTTCGTCGGACTGTTCTATGTGCTCATTGTCTTTGCCGTGTACAAAGCATTCGGACCATTCATCGGTTCATATGATTTTCTCTATGACAATCACCCCGAGGTGCTGAGAGGCATAATGGGCGGACTGGTCAAGCCGTCTGTTTCATTCTACTTCATGTCCATATCAGGCAATATATGGTTCGGGCTTTCTGTTGCAGTGGCAATTGCACTGTGGTTTGCCAATTCCATACTTCCCGGTTTTCTTGCCAATTCGCGTCTTGCATTTGCAATGTCAATGGATAAATCATTCCCCAAAGCCCTCTCCAAGGTCAACAGGAGAACAGGGTCACCGACCAATGCAGTGCATCTCAATGCAGTGTTCTGTCTGCTCGGTGTATTCATGATGACACTCAATGTCAATATAATACTATCCATACTGACATTGACTGTATTCTTCATATTCTGGCCATTCGGTCTTTCGGCAATGCTTCTGCCTTATCACAAACCGGAGATATATGAACGCTCACCTGTCAAATGGGAGATATTCGGAGTGCCCCTCATGACAATACTCGGGGCTTTCACTTTCATAGCAGGATGGTTCTTCATATACCTCTCACTGAGAAATTTTTCACCCCTTATCATGCTGACACTGATAGGTGTTATGGTGATAGGTCTGATTGTCTATCTATATCAGCAGAACAAGAACAAGAAAGAGGGTGTGGATATCAGTAAGATTTACTCACAAATACCACCTGAATAAGGAGGATGGCTTGAAACAAAGATTATTCTTTTCAGTTGATGTGCATGGTGCTGAAAGCGTGTGGCGCAAATGGCTCAAGATACCGGATATGTATGATGTTGACGGACTTCTTCTCTGCGGTGACCTCACGGGCAAATCCCTCGTTCCGCTGATTGAACAGGATGACGGGTCATACAATGCATTCTATTTCGGCAGGAACTGGAATATCAAAGACCCCGATGAATTGGATAAGATGGAGAAGAAGATAAAGGATGCAGGTGCATATACAATGAGATGCGGCAAGAAGAGGATAGAGCATCTGCAGAACAATCCCTCTGAGGTTGAAGAATTGATGATTGAGATGATCAAACACAGAATAGATAAATGGATGAAAATGCTTGCAGAGACAATTGACCACTCCAGTGTGGATGCAATTGTCATGCCTGGCAATGATGATGACTTTGTCATAGATGATATAATCAAATCATATTCTGACAGGGGCATACAGTGGTGTCTTGACGGTGTGACTGAGGTGCTGGGCATTGAAATGATATCACTTGATTATGTCAACCCCACGCCATGGGACACACCGAGGGAGGATTCCGAGAGGGGGATGAAAAAGCGCATAGAAAAACTCGTCAATAAACTTGAAAATCCTTCTCAGTCAATATTCAATCTACATGCTCCGCCTAAAGGCACAAAGCTGGACCTTGCACCTGAACTGGATGCTAATAAGAAACCGGTCACTGTTGCAGGTCAGGTCAATTTCGTGCATGTGGGCTCACAGGCAGTGTATGATGCTGTTGAGAAACATCAGCCCCTCATAGGTCTGCACGGCCATATTCATGAATCATACGGGGATCAGAAGATAGGCGATACACCTGTTGTCAATCCGGGCAGTGAATACGGTGAAGGCATACTCCGCGGATATATTGTTGAATTTGACAATGGAAAAGTCAGCAATTACTGGAAAGTGGAGGGTTAATGGCCAAGAGAGATATGGAGATTCCCGGAATTGACAGAGATGAGGAACTCACTGTTGATGTCTTAAAGAGACAGGAGAAATATTTTCTTGATGAACTTGACACTATCATGAAGAATGCTGAGAAATTTGATGTAATTATACGGGTTATAGGCTCTCTGGCTTTCAGGATAAAATGCCCTGATTACAAGTATATGGAGTATGAGAACAGCAGATATCTGACAGACATTGACTTCATTGCTTACTCAGCTGACATTGTCCGGGTGCAGGATATGTTCTTTGATATGGGATGGGAGGAGAACCAGGCAGTTCTACAGATGTTCGGTGACAAGAGGAGGATATTCTATCATCCCTCAGAACCGATACATTCGGATATATTCATTGACAAACTCAGATTCTGTCATGACATTGACTTCAGGCATCGTCTGGAAATTGACTATCCGACAATATCCATTACAGACCTGCTGCTTGAGAAACTGCAGATTGTTGAGATAAACAAGAAGGATATTGTTGACTCAATGATGCTCCTGCGCCAGTATCCTGTTTCTGTGAATAATGAAGAGAAAGGGCATATCAACTGTTCCTATTTGGAGAAACTCTTTGCAAGTGACTGGGGCTGGCATAAGACAGCAATGATAAATATTGACAAGATAATCCATTTTGCTGATGACTATCTTGAAAGCAGTGATGCTGATGACATAAAGGCAAAACTCTATATGATAAGGGACTGTGTGAGTGAAGCGCCCAAGTCAATGAAATGGAAAATGCGCTCCATTATAGGTGAAAGAATCAAATGGTACAGGGAAGTTGAGGAAGTAAAACGCTGACTGCAATTCTCTATTGAATTTATTTCAAAATAATTTACAATACTATTTATGATAGATATACATTCACACATATTGCCGGGTGTTGATGATGGTCCCGATCTGATGAGCGAATCCATTGAGATGGCAAGATTGGCAGTTTCCAGAGGCACTACTGAGATTGTTGCCACACCTCATTTTGCTGACGGATATCCCTTTAACAGGGAGCTCATATACAGCACTCTCTATGCATTGAGGGATGAACTCAAGTCCAATAATATTGAACTCACAGTGCATTACGGTCTGGAGGTTCAGCTCAATACCGGACTGTTCAAAGCACTGGAGGAGATTGACAGAAAAGACCTCACTGTTGCTAATAACAGTAAGTATATGCTTGTGGAACTGCCCTTTTATGATATACCTGAATACATTGATGAACTGATTGAAACAATAGTAAAGATGGATCTAATTCCCATTGTTGTTCATCCATTGAGGAATGCAAGAATTATGGAGAATCTGAGAATCATTGACCATCTTGCTGCTCGGGGCTGTCTTTTTCAGATAAACAAGGAGGCAGTACTCAATGCATACCCGGTCAAAACACTGTCTGTTGTGAAGACACTTATTGCATCCAACAAGATTCATTTCATAGCATCTGATTCCCATTCATCCAAGAAGAACATGAGAAGGCCCACACTGGATATGACATACAAGAAGATTGAGTCTATTTGCGGCAGTGATACTGCAGAGATTCTCTTTAAGGTTAATCCCCGGAGAATTATCAATGGTATATTAGTTGAAGATTTACCCTTGCAAACTCCAGGTTTATTTGATAGAATAATGCATATTTTTAAAGATTAGCAGGAGTATCTATGCTTTTCATACACAAAATTCTTGAAGAAGATTTAATTAATCCGCATCTCCAGAGCAATGGCAAGACCGAGGTTCTTGAAGAGATGTCTTCTATTCTGGTGGATAGTAATTTCATCAAGGATAAAAAGGAATTACTCAACAAATTGCTTGAAAGGGAGAGCATAGAGACAACAGGCATAGGTCATGGTGTTGCTATACCCCATGCAAGGACAGAAAGTGTGGACGGGCTTGCCATGTGTTTCGGACTCTCCGAAAAGGGCATTGAGTTCAATTCACTGGACAATAAACCTGTGCATATTATTTTCCTCATTGCATCCAATGAGGAAAACAAGAATAATTATATTCAGCTCCTGGCA
>JAXHVG010000131.1:0-3025 GCA_034189245.1 Caldifarciminota bacterium | reverse complement strand
TTATACATGAAAAATTAAAAACTGAGTATAAAGATATTGAAAGTAAAATCAATAAAACAAAGTCAATGCCATCTATATACAGTCAGATAAATTATTTTGAGAAGCATATATCAAAGTTAAGAAATTTACTTGAACGTAATAAAATATTAATGGATTTTTATGATGATTCTTTTGAGGAAACAAAAGTTGAAGACCTTTTTGAAAGAAAGATACACAAAAAAGCAATGAGAACAGAAAAGGTGCTGAATGACATAGAGTTCATCAGGGAGAGAATAGTTGATTATGAAAATAATTATTCTAAAGAGTTCAGTACAGAAAATAAAAACCTAAAACAACTTCAGATGATAAAACAACAACTTGTATTAGATTACTCAAAAGCAAAAAAGAGAAGGGCTCGTTTAAATGAATATAAAAACAGAATTAAACAATTAAAACAGATGATTAAAATAAATAAGTTGGACCATCAATTCAATGCTGAAATCAGTAAATTATTAGCAGATGAAGTAGAGAAAAGTAAATTGAATGAATTAGAAGAGAGAATCATAGATGCTATGCAGAAGGATTATGTGGAGAGAAACATAAAATCATCATTTAACAGTATAAAGAATAAGCTTGAATCAAAGGGGTATGAATTTGATGAAACTGACGATGCCCTGGAAAGATTGAAACAAGGGGATAAACTCTCGGTAACAATAAAAGATGATTATAAGGCTGTCCTCAGGATTAAAGATGGAAAATTCAGTGTCAGGTTTGTAAAATTCATACAAGATGAAAAAGAAAAAACAAACAGAACTCAATATGAAGAGCTTCAGGAAGTTGAGATGTGCGAGAACTGGTGCTCTATTATGGATAATATACTTAGTGAAATGGAACAGGATGGATTTGATGTAGATATATTAGAGAGAATTGAACCATCACCGGACAGCATACTTTATGTTAAAAGGGAAGAAGTCCTGGATGATTATCAGTCAATGGAGGAAAAACAGTTCAATAACAGGATGAAGGAGCGGAGGATCAATGAATACTGAATTAAAATGGGCAAAAGAGATATTACGGTTTTTATCAATAAAATCACAATTTATCATGTGGGGAAACATATATGATATATATCCCATAGAACTGGAATATGATTCACAGAAAATCAATACAACAATGGCGCTTAATGATTATATTAAAACGCTGCTTACAGAAGAATCAGATTATGATGTATTGGTGGAATATGAACCCATTTACGGTTTCAGAATCATTGCGGGTGACAGTGAGGTTGTCAAGGATATAACCGGATTAAAAATGTCCAATGAAAAACACACTGAATGCACATTAGGCAAAGCAGCAGATGTCATAGAAAAATTAATGAAAAATAGGGAGTCACAATCAGCATGTCTCCTGAAATTCGGTTCACGGCTGGAGAAAGTAAGTCAAAGAGAATTTGAAGAGTTTACCTATAAAATGTTCCGGCTTTCTTATCAGACAAATCCAATCAGAAAAGATAATGATTATCCCAAGTATAATCTTCTGTTCTGGCTCATTGAGAAGGAACAGGATATACCTGTTTGGTATAATATTGATAATCACAATTTAAGTACATTGAGCATTCCAAAACCGGATTATGCTGTCAGGAAGAAAGTCATTGAAACACTGGTGGATAAAATTGATGGTTATGATGATATTGATGAAGAGAAGAGGCATGAAATTATTGAACTCTTTATAAATGAGACAAGCCGGCTACTTGCTCAGGAAATTATATCCATTATATCCATAGCAAGGAAAGAGGAATTGCCCTTCAAGGAAATTGGTGAAGCAATAAGGAGATATAAGCTCGGTATTCAGGAAAATCCGTGGAGCAGAATCAATGTTGAGAAGATTAAGAATGCTTCAGATCATTTATCAAGCCGAGTATTCGGGCAGAATGAGGCTATAGTAAAAACTTCAGATATAATCAAAAGATCGGTTTATAATCTATCCGGTTCACAATACTCCAAGTTATCACAAAGACCAAAGGGCGTCATGTTTTTTGCAGGTCCCACAGGGGTGGGAAAGACAGAGCTGGCAAAAGCAGTAACAGAGCTCATATTCGGCTCAGAAAACAGTTACATAAGATTTGATATGAGTGAATTTGGTCAACAGCATTCAGATCAGCGCCTGATAGGTGCACCACCGGGATTTGTAGGATATGATACAGGAGGAGAACTTACAAGTGCAGTAAAAAGGCAGCCTTTCTCTGTTATTTTATTTGATGAAATAGAAAAAGCCCACTCCAAAATACTTGATATATTTCTGCAGATACTTGATGATGGCAGATTGTCATCGGGCAGGGGAGAAACAGTATACTTCTCTGAATCATTGATTATTTTTACCAGTAATTTGGGTGTCTATGAGGAAAACGATGCCGGTATAAGGACACAGAAAGTAGATTCAGATATGCCTTATGAGGAAATAAAATCAAGATTGACACAGTCAATTGAACAATTCTTCACATCAGAGCTGAAGAGGCCTGAAATCCTCAATAGAATAGGTAAGAATATCATAATATTTGATTTTATAAGAAAAGATATTGCTCATCATATTGTAGAAAAGATGCTGAATAATACAATTGAGAAATTAATAGACGAAAAGAATATAGAAATTATTATTGAAGACGAGGTGCGCAATAAAATCAATGATATTGTCACAGAAGACCTGTCAATGGGCGGCAGAGGTATCGGTAATAAATTGGAGGAGATATTCATCAATCCGCTTTCAAGAGCATTGTTCGAAATTGATGCAGATGAAGGCAAATCATACAAAATGAATGACTTGGATGAGGAGGAAAATATTTGGGTGATAGATCTGACATAAAGATTAGCATAAACAATATTGTATATCCTGTTAATTCACTGGGACCTGGAACACGGATTGGAATTTGGGTTCAGGGATGCTCTATGGAATGTAAAAGATGTATGGCAAAGCACACGTGGAATATAAATGAAGGGAAAAGATATAAGATATACCAATTAACCAACAGGATTGAAGTCTATAAAAATCT
>JAXHVG010000130.1:0-9249 GCA_034189245.1 Caldifarciminota bacterium | reverse complement strand
TTTAATGGGGATTGCGGAGAAGAATCAACAAATGGAAGGACCGTCCCCAAACAATTATATTGAAATTGATTGATTTTACTGTAAAATCACTAGAAACTTTCAGGAGGATAGCATGAAAAAGTATGATGATATAATAATAGGTTCAGGGACATGCGGTTACCGCGCAGCAGAGATACTGGCAGATGCAGGTAGGAGTGTCCTGATTGCAGAGAAGAATGACACTGTAGGCGGGGTTTGCCTCAATTGGGGATGTATACCGACAAAGGCATATATCAATGTCTGTGAAAACATACTGAGTATTAAGGATATGAAACGCTTCGGCATTGCGGCAACACTGGACAGTATTGATATGGATAAAATACATTCATTCAAGAACAGAACTGTCAAGATGGTTGTCAGGGGCCTGGAGAAGACACTCAAGGAGAAGGGTATTGATATTGTCAGGGGGGAGGCGTCAATTGAAGGCGGAAGTGTTATCATTAATAATGAGCAATATACCAGTGAAAATATCATTATAGCAACAGGCAGCAGGCCGAAGGGTCTCAGGGGTATTGAAGCTGACAGTGAATTTATTATAACTTCAAGGGATGCACTGGACCTCACTGACATACCGGCCAAAATTGTCATTGCAGGAGCCGGTGTTATTGGTGTGGAGATGGCAACTGTTTTTGCTGTTCTGGGCAGTGATGTTACAATTGTTGAATATATGGACAGTATCCTGCCTGCACTGGGCAATGCGCTTATTTCTCAGCAGACGGAGAAATACCTCAGGAAACTCAGGGTCAGGATAGTCACAGGTACGGGGACTCAAAGTGCGGACAGGCAGCCGGGCATTATTACATTGACTGACGGGAGTGAGCAGGCCGCAGATAAACTGCTTCTTGCAACAGGCAGGGAGCCGGTAATTCATCAGTCACTGGCTGAAGAGGGTATTGAGACAGAAAACGGATTCATAAAAACGGACAGAAGCAAGAAAACATCAGTGAATAATATATATGCAGGAGGTGACTGCACTGATGGACCGATGCTTGCCCACAGGGCATATTATGACGGTGAGATCATTGCCGGCAATATTCTCGGAAATAGGAGAGAGTATGATTATTCTTTCATGCCGTACAGTGTATTTACAATACCGCCATCAAGCAGTGCCGGGCTGACACTGGATGATATAGAAAACAGGCAGGATTATATAATCTATGAGAAGCAGTATGCTGCAAGCGGCAGGGCTGCTGCAATGGGCAAGAGAGAGGGCATCTGCAGGATAATAACAGACAGTGACGGCATTGTAAAGGGAGCAACAATAACAGGCCATGAGAGTGACAGTATTATTCATGAGCTGCTGCCATTTATACAGTTCGGTAAGTCAATTGAGGATATAGGCAGTACTGTCCACATACATCCCACACTGTCCGAACTGATATTTGAGGCAATAAATGATTATTGATTTACCGGAATTTGCTCTTTTGAAAAAAAGTTAATAAATGCCCGCTCGTTTTTCCCAGTACCGAATTATCGGTTATGCACGGGTTGAGCAGAGGTACTTTTGGAGAATTGTCCTTGCCTTTGTTACGCGCATGAGGCAGCACACTCTTAAATGTAATTTTTTTTTGAGGATAATGAAAAGCTTGACAGAAAATTTGAAACATATAAAATAAAGTTTCAAAATAAGGAGTTTATATATGGATAAAGAAAAACGGTTTAATACATCCGGTATTGAACTTGAGACCTTTTATGACAGTGATAGTCTCAGTAAGGAGCCTGAACTCGGCCAGCCGGGTAAACCGCCTTTTACCAGAGGTGTATATCCTTCAATGTACAGGGGAAGATTATGGACAATGAGACAGTATGCAGGATTCGGTTCTGCTGCTGAGACAAACAAGAGATTCAAGTATCTGCTGGATAA
The DNA here is from genome assembly GCA_034189245.1 of Caldifarciminota bacterium. Lineage (GTDB taxonomy): Bacteria > Hydrothermota > 32-111 > 32-111 > 32-111 > JAXHVG01. The sequence continues at coordinate 7,346 of JAXHVG010000130.1, read as the reverse complement.
TGGACAGACAGGACTCTCTGTCGCATTTGACCTTCCTACTCAGCTCGGCATTGACAGTGATGACCCTCTTGCTGAAGGTGAGGTCGGCAAGGTTGGTGTCGCAGTGTCATCCATTGATGATATGGAGCAGCTCTTTGACGGCATACCGCTTGATAAGGTTTCCACTTCAATGACAATCAATGCAACAACAATAGCAGTACTTGCAATGTACACTGCTGTTGCCAAGAAGCAGAATGCCGATATATCAAAACTCCAGGGTACTGTGCAGAATGACATACTGAAGGAATACACAGCAAGGGGCAATTATATATTCCCGCCCGAAGCATCAATGAAACTCACTGCCGATATCTTTGAATACTGCTCCCGGAATATGCCCAAATGGAATACAATATCCATATCGGGATATCATATAAGAGAAGCCGGATCCACAGCTGCCCAGGAACTTGCATTCACATTTGCAGATGCAATAGCATACATAGAATATGCACTGAAGCGCGGACTGAAGATAGATGATTTTGCCCCGCGTCTTTCATTTTTCTTCAATGCACATAATAATTTCTTTGAGGAGATTGCAAAGTTCAGAGCATCAAGGAGAATATGGGAAAGGATAATGAAGGAACGGTTCAAAGCATCAAATCCCAAGAGCATGCGTCTGAGATTCCATACACAGACAGCAGGCTCCATGCTCACAGCGCAGCAGCCGCGCAATAATATCGTGAGGGTTGCTCTCCAGGCACTTGCAGCTGTTCTGGGAGGCACTCAGTCACTGCATACCAATTCCTATGATGAGGCATTGTCACTCCCCTCTGAGGAGTCAGTTAATATTGCACTGAGAACCCAGCAGATAATAGCATATGAAAGCGGTGCTGCAGATGTTGTTGACCCTCTGGGCGGTTCATACTTTATTGAGAAAATGACCAATGAGATTGAGCATCTCGTATTTGAATATATTGAAACAATTGATGATATGGGCGGTGCTGTCAAGGCAGTGGAAAACGGTTATTTCAAGAATGAGATAGAACAATCCGCTTATGAATATCAGAAAGCCATAGAGAACAAGGAAAGAATAATAGTGGGTCTCAATAAGTTCAAGGCTGATGAAAATGTCAAGCCCGAGAGGATAAAAATTGATGAGTCCATAGGTGCCGACAGGAAGAAATCACTCTCTCAATTGAAGGAAAAGAGGGACAATCCAAAGGTCAATGAATTGCTTGAACATATTGATAATGCTATTGATGAAGAGAAGAATCTCTTTGAACCTGTTCTTGCAGCAGTGGAGCACAGGGCTACACTGGGAGAGATAGTCAATGTAATGAAGAATAAATGGGGGTTGTTTGACAATGATTAAGACATTCAATCATATTGCAGTTGCAGTATCCGATATTGATAAAAGCGTAGAAATATACAGCAGATTATTTAACAGAGAACCGGTGGATGTGCTGACAGTTGAGGAACAGGGTGTCAGGGTTGCAATATTTGATATTGACGGAGTGATGTATGAACTTATCAAACCGCTTGACCTGGACAATCCGATTGCCCGTTTTATTGATTCACGGGGCAATGCACTCCATCATGTTGCCTTTTCTGTTGACAATATCACTGAAGCAATAGATTATTTCACTGAAAGGGGATTCAAGACAATAGGCAGTGAACCGAGAACAGGAGCAGAGGGCAAGCCCATAATATTCATACACCCCAAAACAACAGACGGGATTTTAATTGAATTAATAGAGGATAAACAGAAGGAGTTATTATGACCAAATTTGAGATATTTGAGGATAAGATAAAGTCAAAAGACAAAATCGCAAGGCTTGCAGTGGTCAATCCCATTATTCACTCTGCACTGGAAGCAGCAGTGAAAGCAGCTGAAAGAGGACTGGCAAAACCGATACTGATAGGAGAGAGAAAAAAAATAGAATCACTGATGGAAAAACATACTGACCTGGATTATGAGATTCTTGATGCAGAGAGTGAGAAGGATGCTGCAGAGAAGGCGGTTGAGCTTGCAAGGAATAAGAAAGCTGATGCAATACTCAAGGGCTCTGTTTCATCAACTGTCTTTCTCAGGCCAATGCTCTCAAAGGAAACCGGTATTGTCAAGAAGGGCAGTCTTGTTTCGCATATATCGGTATTCTCCATAAAACATTATCACAAGTTCCTCATTCTTTCCGATGTGGCTGTCAATATCACACCTGATCTGAATGAAAAGGTCAAGATTACTGCAAATGCAATAGATCTGGCTCATTATCTGGACATAGAAAAACCCAAGGTTGCAATTCTTGCAGCAGCAGAATCAGTGAATCCGAAGATGCAGTCATCAATGGATGCATCAGTAATATCCAAGATGGGTGAACGGGGTGTTTTCGGAGAGGCAATGGTTGAAGGCCCGATGGCATTGGACCTTGCTGTTTCAAAGGAATCCTGTGAAGAGAAGAATTTCAAATCCCCTGTAGGGGGTGATGCGGATATTGTTATTGCACCGGATATCAATGCGGGCAATGTACTGTACAAGGCATTGACAAAGCTCTGCAAGGCGGACCTGGCAGCTGTGCTCTCGGGTACTGAGGTTCCTGTTGTACTGACATCAAGGGGTGATACAGCTCAGGTCAAGTATGATTCACTTCTTCTGGCTCTGATGATGCAGTGAGGATGTGATGATTGTATCAATAGGCGTTGACCACCGCGGTTTTATAATAAAGGATATAATAATTGACTGTCTCAAGGAAATTAATGCAGGCATTATTGACAGGGGTACATTTTCCAGGGAATCTGTTGATTATCCGGATTTTGCTGCCCTTGTTGCAGATGATGTTCAGTCGGGTCAGTCCGATTACGGCATTCTGGTCTGTGACAGCGGCATAGGAATGAGCATTGCCGCCAATAGATACAAAAGCATCAGGGCTGCTTATGTTGTAAGCAGGGAAATGGCATCAGCTGCAAGGAGACATAATAATGCCAATATACTTGTACTGGGTGTGAAAACAGTTGAAAGCTCCCGGATATGCCCTATAATCAATAAATTCCTCAATGAACAATTTGAGGGCGGCAGGCATCAGAGACGAATAGAAAAACTGGAAGAATTAATTTCTTGACAATATGAACTTTGAAAATTATAATATATAAAAATGGGGCTATGGCGCAGTTGGGAGCGCGTTTGACTGGCAGTCAAAAGGTCACGGGTTCAAACCCCGTTAGCTCCATTTTAAATAAGGAGGCTTGATGAAACGCATAACAACAATAATGATGTTCATTATTCTGCTTGCCGGATGTGCACAGAACAAGGGTTCATTCATGGATTTTGCTGCAATAAAGAATGCAGAGAGAACAATGATAAAGATGAACAGTGCAATGGAGCAGTATTATGTTGAAGAAGGGGCTTATCCCGCGCAGAATGTCAGTTTTGAAGATGAGCTGAAACCCTATTTCATTGCATTCAACAGGGATAATGAACCTGTTGATAAATGGCCTGAAATGGTGGAAGAGGTGTTTAAGGACGGTGAACTGGTTTATGAGACAAGAGACCCCAAAACCACTTATTTTGTATATGGCCGTGCCCGGGATTCTGAGAATACAATAGTATTCTGCCGTCCCGCACTGCCTCATACTGAAGAAGAAGCAAAGGAGTAAAAGATGAAGAGAATTATCCCCGCAGCATTAATATTTATTCTCATATTAGGGGTGATGGGATGTGAGACACCGCAGACAGAAACAGGAATGAATGATGTGACAAAGGAAAATGTTTCTGATGCTGTCAAGTACTATGATTTTGCCAAGGAGTATCTCAAGAACAAACAGTATGACAGTGCTATAAAGAATTTTGAAAAGGCAATTGCAGACAGTTCAAAGTTCAAGGATGCATATATCGGACTGGGCGAAGCATACGAATCCAAGATGTACTATACAAAGGCAGAAGAGACATATGAAAAATTGATGGAGGAAATGCCTTCACATCCTGCTGCTTATACTGCACTGGGATCACTCTATACAAAACTGAGGGAGTACGATAAGGCAGAACAGTATTTTGATGCAGCATTGGACAAGGATCCCGGATTTGCAAATGCATGGTACGGCAAGGGTAAACTCCTTGAAGCAAAATACAGCGGCAGTGAAGGAATACTGAAAGCACTTTCATGTTATGAAAAGGCATGTGCAATAGACAGTGAGAATCTTTCCCTTGCTTACAAATACGGCAAGGCACTTATTGAGAGCGGCCGGTACAAGGAAGCCCAGGCATTCCTCAAGAAGGTTGTTGAAAGTCATCCCAAGATAGTGGGACCCCTGACCAATCTCGCAGAGGCATATCTTGAATCAGGTGATTATGAGGAAGCAGCTGCAGCATTCAGGAAGACAATTCAGCTGGACCCCACCATAGTCAATTCCTACCTCGGTCTTGCGCGGTCATATCAGGGCATGGGTGAGTGGACAAAAGCAAAAAACGCATATCTGAGGCTTGCTGAAGAAAACCCCAATTCTGTTATACCGTATCTGTATCTCGGTCAGATGTATCTCAACCTGAAGAACTATGATCAGGCAATCTTTTATCTCAAGAAGGGCCATGATGTGAGCCCCTCTGATACGAGAACACTGCTGCTTCTGGGACAGGCGTATTTCTTCAAGGGAAATCCCAAGGATGTGAAAACAGAGGATGACCGTGAGAATGCATATAAAAATCTGGAGATATCCGAGGGATATTTCAAACAGATAATAGAACTGGGCAGGAATTATGTGGGTGAAGCTGAAAAGGGACTTAAGAATATCAGCAACTGGAGAAAGGAACTTGACCCGACAAGGTGGTAAACTGTGAGCCGGATAATCCGATTACTGAAAATAGGCATCACTTTACTGTTAATTTATATTGCAGGCGCAATGCTCTGGAATTATATATCCGTCACAATAAAACATATGAATGTGAAAGGCGACATCAGGGAGATGATGCACGGAAAATACAGGGCTGATGAATATGAATTAAGCGATATGGTCTCTACTGCATTATCCGAGTACAGTATTGAGCCAAATGACAATTACATTGATGTGTATAAGAGGGATGAATCCACAGCTGAAGTGAAGTTTGCCTATAAAGACAGTATTGCAATCCCCATTATCATGAAATATATTGTAATGGAAAAGAAAGTAGATGAGGTCATCAAGATACGCTGATGTCCTCTGTCTGTCATTAATGATAATATTCACCTCTGTTTTCCTCTACGGGGAAACAGAGGTGAATTTTTACGGTAATGCATATATTTCAGACAGCAGAATAGAGAGTATTTTCAATGGAAATAACATAAATGCCTCCATTGAAAAAGTGATGAACCTTTATCTCAATAATGGTTTTCCGTTTATTGAAATTGTGGTGGACAGTACAGAGCAGATCGGTGACAAGGACATACTGTATCTTGATATTATTGAAAACAGCAGATTTACAGTACAGTCCATTGAGAATAGGGGTGATATATCATCCGGTCTCGTTGCGTCACTTCTGAGACTCAATGGTTCTGTATTCTCCAAGGAGCTGGTTGATGAGAGGATGAGGCAGCTGGATGATACTGATTACCTGATAAATTACAGTAATTACACACTCAGGTCTGTCAATGATTCCTCACTTGTGATTATAACGGATATCAGAAGAAATGCTTCATCATCACTGTCAGGGGCATTGAGCCTGCGTCCAGATTCACTGCAGATTGCAGGTGTTCTGGAAGTGCATCTAATCAGTGCATTCGGAATGGGCGCAAGATATGACCTTGTATATAACAGGATTAACCAAGACAGGAGCAATCTTGAACTGACGGGGAATATCCCCTTTGTATTTAGCAGTCCTCTGGGTATTGAGTTTTCCGGTCATTACTCCAATATTGATACCTCTCTTGCTGTTTCATCAATACACGGCAAAACATATATCAAATGGAGGAGATTCACATTCTCCACAGGAGCAGGTAAACAGTGGTATTTTTACAATTACTCCCCTGATTCCAATGAATCCTATACAGGACTGTCTGCCGGAGTCATATTGAAGTACAATGAATTCAATGTAATAAATACTGATTATGCTTATTATCTGGGTGACAAGAGTTATTCCAGATTCTCCTATCAATTGCATGCAGGTCATGAATTTGAAACAATAGGAGTATTACTCTCACTTGCCGGTTCATGGATGCCCCCTGCAGAGGGTATAGGGCGGTCTCTTTATATACCGATAGGAGGCAGCAGGAGTGTCAGGGGCTATCCTGATGATTTTATCTATGTGAGGGATAAGATGGAGTATTCAGCAGGTGTCTATTACAGATTCTCATCATCTGTAGATGCAGGTCTGTTCTTTGATGCCGGTTTCTACAGATTCCGGGGGAATCAGTCCCTTATTGCCAATTCAATATGCGCAGGAGGTCCCTTTTTGAGGTTCAATACTCAAAACACAGGCATTGACCTGTATATTGCCAATAACAGTTTTTCGATCACAGGCAGCAGGATTCACATTACACTGAGCTACAGATTCTGATCAGTAGTATATCTCAAATTCAAATGGATGGGGTCTTTCATTTATAATGCGCAGCTCATTTTGTTTATATGCAATAAATGCATCAATTACATCATCTGTAAATACACCGCCCTTGAGGAGGAAATCCCTGTCATTCTCAAGTGCTTCAAGCGCCTCGCTGAGTGAGGATGGGCATGAACTGATATTATCCCTTATATCAGCAGATGCCTGTTCCATATTCATATCATAGGGTCCGAAATAATTCTCCTTGAGCGGGATCTTATTGATTATGCCGTCAATACCTGCAAGGAGCATTGCCGAGCATGCCAGATACGGATTGGCTGTTGCGTCCGGGGGCCTGAATTCTATCCTCTTCTCAAACTCTGATGTTGCATATTTGGGTATACGCACTGCAGAAGAACGGTTTGCCAGTGAATAGAATAATTTCACCGGTGCCTCAAATCCCGGCACAAGGCGTTTAAATGAATTTGTAGAGGGATTGGTGAATGCAAGCAGCGCTCTACCATGCTTCAGGAGACCGGCAATATAATATTCTGCTGTCTGGGACAGACCGCCGTATCCCTCATTGTCATAGAAGAGGTTCTCATTCCCCTTGAACAGATGCTGATGATAATGCATTCCGCTTCCCGGCATATTGTACATCGGCTTGGGCATGAATGTAGCTGTTTTGGCGTATTTGCCGGATGTCTTTTTAATGATATTCTTAATACTCTGAGTAATGTCACCGGTCTTGAGCAGAGGGTATCTCTTTATCTCTATCTCATTCTGACCCGGTGCAACCTCATGATGATGATATATGAGGTCAATACCCATATCAATTATTCTCTCTGAAATCTCATTCCTTATATTC
>JAXHVG010000013.1:0-3581 GCA_034189245.1 Caldifarciminota bacterium | reverse complement strand
GATTCAACAGGTGACAGTGTGCGGAATCTCTATTATGATCCGCCCCATGATTCCCTCTACTTCTACAGGCAGATGGAGGCATTAAAAAATTATTATCTGGATGATTCACACGGGAAACTGTATGTGGATTTTGACATATATCCCAAAGGGCTTCATACAGCATACACTGTACCCCATGAGATGAAATATTACGGTGATACATTAAATATTGTCAGCGGCATGTTTTCACTGATGAGGGACGGGCTCAAAGAGGCAGAGATTGCGGGTGATGTGGATTTTTCCGCTTTTGACTGTGTGATTATCTTCCATGCAGGCAGTATGTGGCAGACAGATTTCCTTTATGATTCACCCTTTGACCTGCCTGCTGTATATATATCCGGTGCTGAATTTGTGTTCGGCGAACCGGTTACTGTCGGCGGGGTGGAGTTCAATGACGGTATCATATATTCGGAAACAGCCAGTCAGGATGGCGGATATGCCTTTATACAGGGCGGTCTTGCCCATGAATTCGGGCATCAGCTCGGACTGTATGATCTGTATGATACATCAGGTGAAACAATGGGCATGGGCTCATGGGCACTCATGGGTACAGGCAACTGGAATATGAATGGACTGGTTCCCCCTCATCATGCAGGTTATAATGCCTATACACGGTACAATACAAAACCGCGCACTGATTACGCAAACTATGTTTATTTCAACCAGACACTGACTATTGAAAGTGATACAAATAATGTAAAACTGAAGTATCTGGGCTCCAATGAGGATTCATCATTCAAACTGGTCAAAATACCTCTCAATTCACATGAGTATTTTCTTGTGGAAAACAGATATGCTTATATGAGTCCCGACACATTCTCCGATAATCCCGACTCAAACGGATTCCGCGTGTGGAAGGACGGTGTGCTTGTCAAGGTCAATGATTATGATATCTCACTGCCTCCGGATATCAATACAGGAGGCCTTGCTCTTTATCATATTGACAAGAGTATTATTAATGCTGATTCGGGCAGGAATATGATAAACGCCGGTCCTGTCAAGGGTATTGATATGGAGGAGGCTGACAGGGTGCAGGATTTTGAATTGAATTATCTTGATATTACTGATTATGATAAGGTCTTTACAGGCAGTAAGTACGATGTCTTCTACAGGGGGGGCATTAATGACAGATTCACACCCGGCACAGAACCCTCCTCAAGTGCAAACAATAATTCCCTGTCACATATATGGATATATGACATAAGTCCTCCCGGCACATTGATGACATTTTCAGCGGCATTTGACTACAGGCTTGAGGGTTTCCCCTTTGAACTCAATACAGAGGTGGATGTCAATGCACCTGTTATTGCTGAAATAAATGGCAGCAGGGTTATTCTGCTCCAGACAATGAAGGGTGAGATCTATGCAGTCAATGACAGGGGTGAGCCTGCATTCAATACAACAGGGATTATGTCATCCTTCAATAGTGACAATGAATCATATTCAACTCCGGCTGTAGGCAATATAACGGGGCATGGCAATATATGCGTGACATCCTATTCAGGCGATATTCATGTGCTCAGAACAGACACAATTACATCAAGGGGGATTTTCCCTTCTGCAGAAGGTTCACCTGTAAGTCTTGAAGACGGCATTGCAGCGTCCCCGGTTCTCTATGATATTGACAATGACGGTCTTGATGAAATCCTCATTACATCGGAGGATATGTATTTCCATGTATTTGAATACAATGGGGACAGCCTTGTTGAGAATGATTCAATGAAGATCTATCTGGGAGCTGAAAGCTGGTCAATGCCTGTTGCTGCAGACAGCATGATATACATACTGGCTGCGGACGGTATTGTCAGGTGTATTGATTTTGACGGAAAGGAGATGTTCAGGAGCAATACAGCTGATGTCAATTTCACCGGATCATCGCCTCTTGTATGCGACATGGACGGCAATAGTGTCAATGATATTGTTTTTATCAGGGGGGACGGAACAGTAGTGTCTGTCAATGGACAGTCAGGAAGTGTCAATTTCATGAAGAGAATAGGCGGATACCCGTTCTATTCATCACCTGCAGCAGGTGACATCAATAATGACGGCAGAACAGAGATTGTGTTCTTCTTTGAGAATATGTTATATGCACTGGATGCAAAGGGTAATACCCTGAACAGTTATCCCATTGAAATAACGGATTCCACTGCTATTCAGTCATCACCGATAATCACTGATATCAATGATGACAGCAGGGCTGATATACTCTATCAGAGACCTGACGGCAGGCTGGATGCAATATCCGACGCAGCATTGCCGGGACTGCCTCTCTCAACAGAGCATTCTTCCAATTCAACACCTGCGGCCGGTTATCTCAATGATAATGACAGAATTGATATTGTTGCAGCAGCTGAGAAGAGCATATATGTCTATGAGCTGAATTCATCACTCAGTGATATGTGGAATTCATTCCACATCAATCCCCGTAATAACAGGTATTATCAGCATGCTTCACAGACCTATGGCAATGATGATATGATTGTTGAAGGTGTCAATAATTATATTTATCCCAATCCTGCATATGACAGTATGGTTCTGAGATTTGAATCAGGCAGAACAGGGGATATCCGTATAGGCATATTTGATCAGACAGGCACAGTGAAAAGGGAGATTGAATTAAATGAGGGGTATTCACCGGGTATCAATGAAATTGAGGTGGATATAGGTGATCTGGCAGCAGGATTCTACATACTCCGCCTGCAGCTGGACAGCGGCAATGATTCACAGTTCAAATTCTTTAAGTTCGTAGTGAGGCAGTGATGAAGAGAATAGTAATAATAATATCAATGATCGCATTTATTGCAGTGTCTTCCGAGAATTTCAATCCTGTAAAAGAATCAGCAATCTCTCTTGCACTGCCCGGTATGGGACTGCAGAGAACAGGCAATAGGGCAGGCGGCATGATGTTTGCAGCATCCGAGGGTCTATTCCTCATTTCCTCAGCTGTCACATTCATAACATACAATCAGTATGAGAATAATTCAATTGATTTTGCTTCACTCGGACTCGGCTGCAATATATCCCAATATCCCGGTGAACTGATAAGCAGGATTGAGTACTACCAGTCCTCAGCCGAGTACAATACTTCACTCTACTCCAAGGCAAGGGACCTCTATCCGGATAGTCCCGACAAACAGGAGGAGTATGTAAATGAGTACACTGTTCCTGATTCACTGTCATGGGAATGGGACAGTGCAGAGAGTATGGAGCATTTTTACAATATGAGGAATTCATACAGATTGTTCAGGCAATTGTTTTACTACTCCCTCACCGGTATTGCTGTCAATCATGTCACATCAGCTGTATTCACATTCCTCAATGTAGACAGCAAAATCCGCGATAATGTCAATACATCACTCCTTATTGCACCTGATAATGTTGTCTTTAATATTGATATGAGGTTTTAATGGAGAGACTGAGGCAGATAGTAAGGGCATACTGGAAGATTATTGTTTCTTTTGCTGTTATCATGCTGCTTATATGGGCAGGGTTTTTATTCCATATTGATAAGAAGATTATTGCATTTGCAGTGATAATTTTCG
>JAXHVG010000129.1:0-3716 GCA_034189245.1 Caldifarciminota bacterium | reverse complement strand
AGAATTCCTCGCCTATAATAGGTTTAATCCCGTTTTTCAATGCCTTTTCATAGAAGTGAATGATACCGTGCAGATTGCCGTGGTCCGTTATTGCCAGTGATGACATATTAAGATCAGCTGCTCTCTTGATGAGATTGTCCACATTATTGGCGCCATCCAGCATACTGTATTCAGTGTGTACATGAAGATGAGTAAAATCAGTCATTATTGCCCCTGAGATCCTTTATAATTATTTTTTGTATTCTTGTCTTGACCATTTCAAGTATATTGAATTCAATATTCTTCAGTGTCAGTGTTTCATTTATTGTCGGTATATGCTCCAGTTCGGAGAGCACTATACCCCCCACTGAATTGATATTCTCATAATCAAAATCTGTGCCCATTGCCTCATTGAATTCATCCAATTCCATTCTTGCATTTACCAGATATGTATTCTCGGATAATTTGGTCAGCATGGGTTCTTCCTTGTCCAGTTCATCCTGCAGCTCACCGACAATTTCCTCCACAATATCCTCCATTGTTATGAGTCCAGCCACACCGCCGTATTCGTCAATAACAATTGCTATGCTTATTTTGTTCTTCTGGAATTCGCGCAGTGTTGAGAGTACGGTTTTTGTCTCCGGTATGAAATAGGGCGGCCTGATGATCTCCACTGCCATGACAGGTCTCTCTGACATAGAGAACTTCAGTATGTCATTTCCATTGACAATACCGATTATATTGTCCAGATGATAATGATATACGGGCAGCCTGGATTTTGATGTGGTATTGATAATCCTGATTATATCATTCAGTGATGTATTATGCTGGCAAGCTATCATATCAACCCTCGGCACCATTATCTCTTCAACAAAGGTGTCCTCAAGGTCAAATATGGAATCAATAAGCTCCTTCTCATCACTGCTTATAATATCCTTCTTGCTTGAATCAGAGATGATCTCCCTCAGGGTTTTCTCATTCTCCGGTTCAGAGCTGCGGAATTTACTGAGAATTTCTTTTATATTCATCGGAAAATATCTCTCCTGTTTTACTGAATACCAGACCGCTGGAAACAATAAGCTTCAATGCCTCTTCAACAGTGAGATCTGTCTTCCTCGTCTGCGATCTGGGAATTATTGCAAAAAATCCATTGGTCGGATTGGGGCTTGTGGGAACAAAAATGGAAACTGCCTCTTCATCATCTATATTCCATTTGGCATCAGATGTAATAAATGCGACTGTCCATTCGCCTTTCCTGAAGAATTCCACCAGTACTGCTGTCTTGAAATTCGCCTTGTTCATGAATAGTGTGTCTGTGAGTTCCTTGGCTGGTTTGTAAATGTCCTTCATTATAGGTGTATTCTTTAAAATCTTTGTGGGTATAGAGAATAGGAATCTGCCGAGGATATTGGAACCGAGGAAACCGATGAACAGTATTATGATAAATGATATGATAAGGCCGATAAATTTGATGAGTAAGGGGGGGAACTCACTTATATACGGTATCCCTGCAAATATGGTCTGCCACATTCCGCCCAGTGTATTGACAATAAAAATAGTAATATATACAGTAACCACAATAGGTACTGCAAATACAAGGCCTGATAGGAAATGATTCTTTATTCTTTCTTTCATAAATTCACCTTATCACAATTATTCTGTCAGAATAGATTCTGTTATTATAAATAATCTTCAGGAAATAGACACCGCTGCCTTCATTGCCGAGGTCAATCATATGCTCTCCACTGCCTGTAACTCTCCGGGAGTAAACACATCTCCCGTCAGCAGCATAGATGTTCATTACAAGCGGCTGGCTCAACCTGTTTATATAGTATACGAAATTCCCGGAAGAAATCAAACTGCTTCTCCGTGAAATATAGAAAATATCCTCTTCCATAAGACCTGAATCAGGGGAGTAGAAGCTGTAGGGTGAGTGCATCCGGATATTATCAATGTAAATCCCTCTTCTTTCATCAACACTGTCTGAAATAAATGTGAAATGCAGCCTGCCGTAATACGGTGTTTGACTGCCTATGCAGTAGCCCTTGATGCCGTCAAAGTGCAGTGCTGACTTTGAGCCGAGTGCACCGCCTGATGACAGGAAGTCCAGTATCATAGTGTCTGTACCTGCAATGATTGATATGAACATCCCGTCAACATCATATACTGCAAACCCCGAGTCAAATTCCAGTGCGGGGAATTCAAAGCTCATCTCTATGGAACATACGGAGGACGGCATTACGAGGAATGAATCACTTGTTATACTTGAATGCATTGATGGATAATAGGAACTGTCACTGCCGCAATGCAGCATGCTGTCTGTTATAATCCACCCGGTGCCTATACTTTGCCACTTGTCCAGACCGGAATGAAAATCATCACCGAATAGCGAGTCCCTGTTTATTATAAAGACACTGTCAGTAAACAGTGTATCGCTCTGACTTAAGAGCATCCTGCTGAGAACAGTATATTCACTTTCAGCAGGAAGGGCTGTGCAGTATTCAATCTCAATACTGTCACCCGTAATTGCCACAGCAGTATCAAGATAGAGTCCATTGTCCAGTAGAAGACTGAGGCTGCCGTCTGTCAGCAGCGGGAAATAGGAATTGACCGCATTATAGTAAAATACACTGTTGTCAAATGAGAATGAATCAGGTTCAATATCAAGGGGGTGTATTGTAACTCTGTACAGTATGTCACTGGTATCATACCGGAGCAGTACAGAATCAGTGAAACTGTCTCTGCCTCTAACAGTGTATTGAAGTTCATTCACAGAACCGGCCGGAATAGTCATAACAGTGTCCCAGGCAGTGCTTGTCAGATGAACATCCCTTGCACTGTCCGTATAATTTCTTACATGCATTGTATTGACAATACCCGAAAAAAGCCTGTCATATACCAGTGCAACAGCCGTAGCAGGGGAGTCAACTGTAAATGAGTCAAATTGTGTAATATAATTATCCTTTATGAGTGTGAGATAATTCATATTCAATGTATCTGTTCTCAGTACAATTCTGCCTGATATATCGGAGGTATCCCTGCTTATCAGTGAATCAGTGCTTACTGCAGCACATACATCTGCAAGGGGCAGTCCTCCTCTATCCTTTGCATAGATTATCAGCGAGTCCCCGGTAATTATTCTATCTGTCAGTATACTGTCGGGGTTTTCTGTATATATGCGCAGTGATGGATCACCGAAGAGATTGACCTGATACATATGCCATCTGTACAGATTCTCTTTATCACTGTATGGAGCGAATTGTCTTTTAAGTTCATTGAGTATATGGCCTGCCTGCTTATTGTCCTCTTCAAAGAGCAGTTTGAAGAATCCGTAATCCCATGTATCGGATACCCCCCATCCGGGATATCCCGGTGCTCCCCATCCGTATCTGGAATTGGTTATGACACTGACAAATCCGCCATTATCAGCTGTCTGGAGACACATTGAAAAATTACGCAGGTCATTTGCTCTGTCAAAGGCACCAACCCAGCAGCCCATTGAATAGAAGAGCCCTGTCTTATTGCCATTGGACAAACCGAGTGCATCCCATGTGGAAATTGCAGTTGCCCCGTCAACCCAGACGCCCTTGTATGAACCATGTCCGGCATGATTGACAATACTGTATCCCATATCCAGTGAATCCAGGATATCACTGTCACCGGAATGCCCCTGTGATTCATAGAATTTCTTTATATGATAATTGCCAGGTATAATATCATTATCTATCATATCTTTG
>JAXHVG010000128.1:0-3685 GCA_034189245.1 Caldifarciminota bacterium | reverse complement strand
AATTGAAAAGATGGGTGAAGATATGACTGACACCGATATGATAAATCTGCGTACATATCTGGCCTTTGCCCAGGTCGCACTGGGTAATACAAAAGCAGCACAGGAAAACTTTGAGAAGATCCTGACAATCAACCGTAATTATTCACTCAATGAGGAATTTGTCTCCCCCAAGATAATTGATGTTTTCAAGCAGGCGAAGAACAGGGTTAATCTGTTTATCACTGACCAGCCGGATTATTACAAATACTCCTCCCCAATGACTAGGGTGCCGTTTTCACAAACGAATTTACTGGTCAAATCAATAGTTGTACCGGGATGGGGGCAGATTGACAAGAATCATACTGTCAAGGGCATTCTCACAGGTTCGGTATTCATGGCAGGCGCAGTATCAGCCATTGTCAGCTTTATTGCAATGGATAATGCAAGAGACAGGTATCTCAATGCCGCTTCGCCTGAAACAGCCCGGCAGCTCTACAATACATACAATAATTATTCAATACTCAATAGGATTTCTTTTGACATAATGCTCAGTGCATATGTATTCAATATTCTGGATGTGCTATGGGTAGATTAATACTCCTATGTCTCATTGTATTGCTTGCATTGCAGTCCTGTTATATTGATATGCCGCATAACTCCAAGATGGACCCCTTGAATCCCTTTGGGGAAGGTCAGCTTGTATTTCATGTATATAACAAGAGGGGCGGGGGTATAGAGAATGCACTGATATCAATTGGCTCAGATACTCTGTTAACCGACAGCTCGGGATTTGCAGGCCCCTATGAGGCAATAAAGGGCTCACTCAGTATTATGGTGAGCAAAGGACATTACACTGCAGTGTGTATTGATACTGTTATTGAGACAGGTGATTCAATGTATGTGAACAGAACACTCAATTTCAAACCTTCAATAATGGACTATCAAGTTACAACATCTATTGTAAAGACCATGTCTCTCACTGACTCAATGGACAGGTTTATCACTGTCAATGCACTCATAATGGAGGATGACGGCAGTGAGGATATAGCCCGTTCAGATGCATCCCTCTCCCTCACTGATATGCATGTTGACTGCGTAAGTGACAGTGCGGGCATGCTTCATTATTCCGGGAGTATTGAAGAGGATACATTGTCATTCAATATCTTTGACCTGACCGGAAGTATTGCGTCACTGTATATTGAGGACAGTGACGGTGAATGGGATTCTCTGTCGGACAGGACAGTGTCCAGATTTGTGCAAAACATTATTGAGATTGTCCGGCCTGAGACAGGCACGGATTTCAATCCGCCTGACACTGTAAAATGGCTGCTTGATGAACCGGACTATTCAACTTGTATATCACTGATAATTGAAGACAGGGATTGTGAAGTTGTCTTCAGATGTGATTCACTGTCATCATCAAAAAGGCAGTTTGCAATTGATTCACTGTTTACAAGCGGCAGATATCTGTTGAAGATGCGGCTCTATGATATATACGGCAATTATTCTCAGAACAGTACAATATTCACAGTCAAATAGCGAGGAGATGAAATGAATCAGAAATTACCCGAACATCTTGATGTACTTCAGTCACTCTATAAGGCAAGTGAAATAATAAACTCAACAGTGGATTACTCCACACTGCTTGAGAGAATCATGGATACTGCAATCAAGACAGTCAATGCAGAGAGGGGCTTTCTCATGCTCAAGGATATGAAGTCCCATGAGATGAAGGTGGAGGTTGCCAGGAATCTCAATGAGGAGAATATAATAGGTTCAAAGGAAATTTCAATGACTCCTGTCTATAAAGCAATAGAAACAGGGGAGTCAATTCTCACATCGGATGCAAAGAAAGATCCCCGTCTCAAGGAATCAAAATCCATTGTAATGTACAATCTTCTCTCAATTCTCGTTGTTCCGATAACGAGGAAGGATGATATCATAGGTGTGATCTATCTTGATTCACTGACCAACAGAAATGTGTTTGACGAGAAATCAAGGGAATTCATGACAGCATTTGCAAATCTGGCAGCACTCAGTATTGAGAATGCAAGACTCGCCAATTCATTGACAATTGAGAACCGGACATTGAAGAGGGAGATGTCGTATATATACAATTTTGAGCACATACTGGGCACTTCACAGGCAATAAGGGAGGTGCTTGATATACTGAAGAAGGTCATCAACACAGATGTCCCCATTCTGCTTGAAGGCGAGAGCGGGACAGGAAAGGGTCTTATTGCCAGAACAATACATTTCAATTCACAGAGGAAGGACAAGAAATTCATCTCACAGTACTGCGGTGCATTGCCTGAGACACTGCTGGAGAGTGAACTCTTCGGCTACAAGAAGGGAGCTTTCACAGGAGCCAATTCCAACAAGATGGGGCTCTTTGAAGCTGCTGACGGTGGCACATTTTTCCTTGATGAAGTGGGAGACCTTACACTGACTATACAGACAAAACTGCTCAGGGTACTGCAGGAGCATAAAATAAGACGCATAGGTGATACTGAAGACAGAATTGTTGATGTGAGGATAATCTCAGCCACCAATAAACTGCTTGCTGATGAAGTGAAATCAGGTAATTTCCGCGAGGACCTGTACTACAGGCTCAAGGTTGTGCGGATTACAATACCCCCCCTGAGGGAGAGAAAAGAGGATATCCCGGTACTGATAAAGTCGCTGCTTGCAAATGAAGAGATAAACCGGAAGGAAATAGAAGGGGTCAGCAAGGATGCAATGAAAACCCTCATCAATTATAATTGGCCCGGCAATATAAGAGAACTTGAAAATGTTATTCAGCATGCTATAGTAATGTCAGAAACTAGGAGAATTGAAGTGAGAGATCTCCCGTCGGAGATATCCAATGAGAGGATAATCAGGAAGAATGATCTTTCAAAGAGCCTCAAGGAAATGGAGAAAGACCATATACTGGATGTACTGGAGAATACTGAATATTCAAGGAAGGAGGCTGCGGATATTCTCGGTATTTCACTGAGAACACTGCAGTATAAATTGAAGAAATACAATGTTAATGATAAATCAGAAGAAAGATAAAGAAGGAGGAAATTGATGAAACTGGTTGAATGCGTACCTAATTTTTCAGAGGGCAAGGATATGAGTATCATTAATTCAATTACCTCAAAGATTGAGGATGTGGATGGAGTTAAGCTTCTTGATGTTGATCCCGGGGCTGATACAAACAGGACTGTCGTGACATTTGTAGGAACACCGGATGAAGTTGTTGAGGCAGCATTTTCTGCTATTAAAGAGGCAGCCGGACTGATAGACATGAGAAAACACAGTGGAGCACATCCGAGAATGGGGGCAACCGATGTATGTCCTTTTGTGCCTGTTCAGGATATTACAGTAGAAGAGTGCAATGAACTTGTTCACAGGCTGGCAAAAAGGGTGGGTGAGGAACTGGACATACCTGTTTATCTCTATGAGCACTCTGCAACAGCTGAGGACAGGAAAAATCTTGCTACTATCAGAAAGGGTCAGTATGAGGCATTTGAGGAGAAGATAAAGGATAAACACTGGAAACCCGATTACGGCAAGGCTCAGTTCAATGCAAGGAGCGGTATAACTGCAATAGGAGTGAGGGATTTCCTTGTTGCATATAATGTCAATATCAATTCACAGGACAGGAAGAAAGCCCATGACATTGCACTTGATATCAGGGAACGCGGCAGGGCAAAGAGGG
>JAXHVG010000127.1:0-6065 GCA_034189245.1 Caldifarciminota bacterium | reverse complement strand
CACTGTCTTGGCATCAGGATGCTCTCCCTGCAGTTTCTGCAGATCATCCTTATCAACCATGCCCGCCATATTGCAGCCTGCATCTATATCCGGGATAAGAACTGTCTTTTGGGGTGACAGTATCTTTGCTGTCTCTGCCATGAATTTCACACCGCAGAAGACAATGACATCCTCCTTCAGTTCAGATGATTTCCTGCTGAGTCCCAGTGAATCACCAAGATAATCGGCAATATCCTGAATCTCAGGCAATTGATAATTGTGAGCTATTATTGCGGCATTCCTCTCTTTCTTCAGCTCCACTATTCTCTTTGCAATATCTGACATTTTTACTCCTTGATAAGAGTCAAATTATCCGATTTCATATAAAAAGGTACATTGTCATATATCTTGATTACTGTATTACTCAAACTGTCCTGCCATATAATTGTATCACTGCTCAGAGTTTTAGTAAAGACCGCATCCGTCTGGAGCAATGTGCATCTGTATATGGAATCATCCTTCAGGGAGAGAAAAAACGGCAGAATGATCCAGTCATTTACCGGATACTTGCCCTGCACATAATTGGAATCAGTATTCTTGTAGTAAACTGCAAGTGAATCCTTGAATAATGTGCCCCCTGTATAATTGTTGAATGGCCCATTAAACTCTGTTTCTATGGAGAGCGGCTTCAATGGATTCTTATTGATTACTGAAAAGGAGTTGAGTTTCATCATACCGAAATAGGCCGCTGCACTGTATGTCAGGGTGTAGGTATCTCTATTCTGATGAAGTGTGACTTTTGCAGATCCGTCCATTGCAGGCAAATCAAATCTGTAATTTGCACTTACAGGATCCTGATTAAGAGAAAGACTCATTATAATGATAATAATTAAATCAAACAATTTTCACAAACCTTCTCTTGCCGACTCTGATAATGTCATTCTCCCCGGGGGAATAGTCAAAGTGAATATCCGTTATTTTATTGTCATTGATCTTCACTGCACCCTGTTTTATCATTCTGCGTGACTGTGAATTGGAGTCAGTGAGATCAAGGTCATTGAGCAGTTTTAATATGGGATATGTCTTGTCTTTATCCAGATTCACCTCGGGTATATTGTCGGGAATACCGCCCTTTTTGAATATACGGTTGAATTCCTCTTCCGCTCTATCTGCATCTGCCTTTGAGTGATACATTTCAATAATTGTCTTTGCCAGTTTAACCTTGATATCCCTCGGATTCTCCCCATTATCCAGACGATCCTTGATTTCCTCTATTTCACGGGGATCAAGGTCTGTTGTCAACCGGAAATACCTGATAATGAGTTCATCCGGTATGGACATTGTTCTGCCGAACATTTCCTTGGGGTCCTGGGTGATGCCGATATAATTCCCGTAACTCTTAGACATTTTCCTTGTGCCGTCTGTCCCTTCCAGAATGGGCATTGTAATGGTTACCTGGGGTTTTACATTGTAATTTTCCTGAACTGTCCTGCCCAGCAGCAGATTGAATTTCTGATCAGTGCCGCCCAGTTCAATGTCAGCATTAACTGCTACAGAATCATATGCCTGGAACAGGGGATATAAAAATTCATGTATTGATATGGGCACACCTTCATTGAATCTGTTTTCAAAATAGTCCCTCTCAAGCATTCTTGCAACTGTGAAGGTTGAAGTAAGGCGGACAATATCCTCCGGTGACATTTTCCCGAGCCACTCCCCATTGTATCTTATCTCTGTTTTCTCACGGTCCAGTATCTTGAAGACCTGCTTTTTATATGACTGCATATTCTCTTTTATCTGTTCATCAGTGAGCTGAGGCCTTGTTTTGTTCCTGCCTGTAGGATCGCCTATTTTTCCGGTAAAGTCGCCTATTATAAGCACTGCTGTATGACCCATTTCCTGAAACTCTTTGAGTTTCCTCAGCGGAACGGCAAAGCCCAGATGTATGTCAGGACCTGATGCATCTATGCCGAGTTTTACCCTGAGGGGGCTGTTTTCATTTTGGGATTGCTTTAGTTTTTCCCTCAAGCCCTCTTCAGGCAGTATATCCTCACACCCTCTCTCTAATAGCTTTATCTGATCTTCTAAATTCACGTTTGCTCCCGGAGAAAAATGACGGCACAGGGACTCGAACCCCGGACAAGCGGATTATGATTCCGCTGCTCTACCAACTGAGCTATGCCGCCATCTGCTTAATATCTGTAATCCTTTATTTCAAATATATCTCTCAATGCAATCTGCCAGGCATTTATAAACATCTGCTGCTTTTCATTTATAATCATATTCCTGTATTTGTCAACAAGCTCCTCATTGTCCTGGAGGTTCACCGGCTCCATTTCAATCAGTCTGAATATATAACCCTGCTCATAATCAGTGGAATAATAGAAGCTGTCTGGCTTTGAAGCCATTACAGCACCGTATAATTTGGAGATATCCTCAATATAGTCAATAGTATCATTTGCAGTAATCATGCCTGTTCTGTTATAGTCCAGATTATTGACTGATGCATATCTTCTCAGTGTCATACCGCTCTCTCTTATTTCATTCCTGATATTATTCAGATTCATACTGCTCAGAACACGCCTCTTCTCACGTATCATCCTGTTTTTAACCAGATCGGATATTTCTTCAAATGGGGGAATGCCTTCTTCGGTTTTTTCTGTAATAAGACACACAACAAAACTGTTGTCCATCTCAATGACAGAGCTTATGCTGCCTTCTTTGGCATTTTCAATAAAATTACAAACAGCATTGGCATATCCGCCCAGTTCAAATATATAATCATTCTCCGGATTAAACTTTGCTGTAGAATGGACTTCATATCCGTGCTGACCGACAGCTTCCCTGAAACCCATTTTTTTCGCATCCTTTACAAATGGTTCAATAGAACCGTATATGGACTGGCTTGTTTCATATGACGGCTCTGTCTGAATCAATATATGGGATACATTCACACTGTCTCTGCGCTTATCATTGACCCTGATAAGATGCCATCCGAAGTCCGTCTTTACCGGCTTTGACAAATCTCCTTCATTGAGATTGAAAGCCTCTTCTTCAAATGCCTCAACTGTCTCGCCCCTCTTTATATAACCGAGTGATCCTTCATTACGGGCTGACTGGTAATCAGCAGAGTAAAGCTCTGCTGCTTCCTCAAATGTATAATTGCCACTTACTATATCCTCTCTGAGTCCCTCAATATTCTCCTTTGCCATGAGAATATCCTGCGGGGAGGGCTCCTTTTCTACAGAAATATATTCAATGGAAGCCTTTGGAGTTCTGTAGAACTGCTCCCTGTTCTTGCTGTAGAATGACCTTGCTTCGTCATTGCCTGCATTGACCGGTTTATTGTATGTATTGGGAATGACAATATATTCAAGACGGAATTTATTCTCATTGATCTTTATTTTCCTCAGCATCTCATCAGAGGATATGCTGATTCCCGAGATAATATCTGACTGCAGTTTCATTGTGGGGAGCTGCTGCCTTATCTGCCTGTAGTATGCATTGAGCATCTGCTTATTGGCAGGATCAGATATAATCTGCTGATAGAGCTGCAGATCAAACTGGCCGTCCTCAGTGTAGAATCTCTCATCCTCACGCACTGAACGGGGAGGAACATTCATTATAATGTCCACAATCTCGTCTTCTGTGGTGAAGTAGCCGTATTGGTCCTGAATCTTCTTGAGAATGATATTATCCACAATATCGCCGAAAGCCTGTTCCCTGATCATCCTCTCCTCTCTGCTTGAAAGGGATGATTTGTTCTGGCTTGCCAGATAATTCTGTCTTATCTCAGCTATCTTGCTGCTGTACATCTGATTAGTGATCTTGACACCTGCGACCTCACCGACATACTGCTCATTATCTCTGAAGCTGTTGCTGCTTGTAATATTCATACCCCATTGGAGGAATATAAATGCAACAAAGAAGAATATAACTATAATGAGAATTATCTTCATATTTTTACGTAATGCTGTCATCATAAAGCATACTCCTTTGATTTGAAAATGTCTAAAATTTATACCATATAATAGTGTATTTTTCAAGGGGAAAGGAAAAGAGGAAGTTCCGGGGAACTTCCTCCTGTTGTTTTACTGTCAATTACAGGCAGTCAGTTAAGAATCATCTTCTCTCTGTCAACAACAATCAGCTTGAATATATCATTGTCTGCCTTAATAAAATACATGCCCTTTATTGACAAGTGAAAGATAATAGATATGCCTATTCCTGCTGATTAATATATTACTGCGTCAAAATAAATAAGTCAAAATAATTATTTTATCTTAACTATCTTTCTTATTATATTATCTCCTTTTGCAAAATAGATTCCTGGTTTGAAATCAGATATATCATAGCGGTTAGTTTGTTTTGTTTTAACTTCATTAATAGAAATCATCTTTCCTGCTATATCATATACATCAACATTCTTTACATTACGTGTTATAATATAATTTTGTGTATAAGATATAGAAGGTGCTGTAATATCAATTTGAATATTCTCATCTGGATTATTCATAGGATCAAAAGTAAAATTGTCTATTTCTGTATTTGTTAATCCATATATAAAGAAAGTCCAATATTCACAGCCAGTATATGTTCCATTATATCCGTATCCTCCACCCCAGGGAGACCATTCATATGCCATTGTATCTGCTCCTGCATCATCTCCGCCTGGAAACCAGTAGACAGAAGCTGTAGGCAAATAAATTCCTAATCCATACGAACCATTAAAACTTCCACCAGCCCAAGAATACTCAACCAAACTATTAATATCATTTTGAACTGCTGATGCTGCTTGTTTTGTTGCATTTGATACCGAAGCACTTCTTAATTCATCACAGAAAAGATATAAATCTCTATAATCTTCCCAAAATGTTCCTGAACTCATTGACATTGTATTGCTTATACAGGCATTAACTGTAGCGTCATCTCTTCCACCATCATTATTTACCAATGAATAGCTGAGGTCCTGAACATTATCTCTTAAACTCTCCATATCTCCATCAAGTAAATCTATATAACATAATGTCGCATCAGAGCCCGAATAGTCAGAAGCATAATCATCAACCATCCATGTTCCTATCTGGTCATTTGTAGCATTGGGATTATTGATAAGATTGGTAATCCAACTATTGTAAGGCCATCCGTAGTAGGCAATGTTTGCCTCGGAAGCCACTATCATTTCCGTCACAAACCGTTCATCCCATATGGTTTCCATGTATGCCATCACACACATGTCATGACCCAAAAACCTCAGTTTATTTCCTCCTAGAACACCTCTTATACCATCCATTGCCGCTCTCCATTCACTGTCTGTATCACTGGAACTCATCATATCCTCAGAAGTATCATCACTTACTCCACCTCTATTATTACTACTTACTGTAACGTATTCACCTGTTCCTCCAGTCATTGGACTATAAACTTCAGCAATTAAATCTCCATCAGAATTCTTCATCCATCCTGATCCGTGATTCCATATAATAAGGCCATAGTTGTTTGCGGGATAATTTGTTACAGCCCAATCGACAAAATCAATTAATACATTTGGGTCTGCCATATTCACTTCACCCATATCCTGTACAGCACTAACATCAATCTTACCACTTGTTGCATTTCCTGTAGGAGATAGACAATATCTTCTTGTACCTGTAATATTGGAATTGTCTATATCGTGATATCCTCTATTTGTTGAATTATATCTCATTCCATCAACTTGTACAATAAAATCAATATCCGTATCATCTGTAAAAGCAGTTTCTATTTCATCAATATCACCATTTACTGCTCCTACTAGATTATTGTCTGCACAAATATAGACCATTATAGTCCATTCTTTTGCAGAAAGTGTCAGCATTAAAACTAACATTAGAACAAACAAAATTGTCCGTTTCATATTTACCCCCTGGTTAACTTGCTAAAATAATTAGCAAATATTATTCCAACTTAAATTAACTGATAACAGATACTTAATATAGAGAGTGCGTTAAAAATTGCACTTTTACCCATATTAAGTGCAAAAATTGCACACAGTATAACTGTGAATCAGTGTTCAAAGCATTGCATTCTCATTATGATTCATTATT
>JAXHVG010000126.1:0-6295 GCA_034189245.1 Caldifarciminota bacterium | reverse complement strand
GATATGTTCAGAAAGTATGTAAAACATTCGCAGCAGCTTCCTGATGAGGTCAATCAGATACTTACAACAATTGAAGAACCCTGGAAACTCGCTGATTTCGTTGCATCCAATCTATCCATAGATATTGAGGACAAGTACGCCATACTGACAATGATTGACCCTATTGAACGGATGGATGAGCTTACAGAGATACTCAACAAGGAACTCTCTATTCTTGAAGTGGGAGAGAAGATCAAGTCAATGGTCTCCACAGAGATCAATGAGGATCAGAAGAAATACTTCCTCAGAGAGCAGCTTAAGGCAATAAGAAAGGAATTGGGAGAGGATGACCCGAAGACAAAGGAAATCGGTGAGATCAGAGAGCAGGCTGAAAAGAAAAAACTGACTGAGGAAACCCGTTCAACACTTGAGAGCCAGATAGAAAGACTGGAGATGATGAACCCCATGATGCCCGAGTATAATGTTGTAAGGACTTATATTGACTGGATACTTGAATTGCCGTGGAAGAATTATTCAAGGGATAAACTTGATATAAAAAGAGCAGAGGAGATACTCAATGAAGATCATTATGATCTGGAGAAGATCAAGACAAGAATACTGGAATATCTTGCAGTAAAGAAACTCAAGAAAGACAGCAAGGGTCCGATACTCTGTTTTGTCGGTCCTCCGGGAGTAGGCAAAACATCACTCGGCAAATCCATTGCAAGGGCTCTGGGCAGGGAATTTGTCCGGCTTTCACTGGGGGGCATACGCGATGAGGCGGAGATAAGGGGGCACAGAAGGACATATGTCGGAGCATTGCCCGGCAGGATCATACAGGCAATGAAGAAAGCAGGCACATCCAATCCTGTCTTCATGCTTGATGAAATAGACAAGGTGGGCTCGGATTTCAGGGGCGACCCTTCAAGCGCATTGCTGGAAGTCCTTGATCCGGAGCAGAACAACACATTTGCAGATCATTATCTGGAAATTCCCTATGATCTCTCCAAGGTGATGTTCATAACAACAGCCAATGTACTTTATACAATACCCCCTGCACTGAGAGACAGGATGGAGGTGATAAAACTTCCGGGATACACCATAGAGGACAAGGTGCATATTGCAAAGGATTTCCTCATACCGCGTCAGATAAAGGAAAACGGCCTCAAGAAGAAGGATATCACTTTCAAGGAGGACGGCATCAGGAAGATCATTGACGGATATACAAGGGAAGCCGGTGTGAGGAATCTGGAGAGGACTATAGGCAGTATATGCAGAAAGGTTGCAAAGAAGAAGGTAATGAAGAACAGAAGGAAGACAACCGTTTCCTCACGCAGTGTCGGCAGATATCTGGGAAAGAGGAAATTCCTTGCAGACAGGGCGGAAAAGAAAGCGCGGAAAGGCATAGCAACAGGTCTGGCCTGGACACCAATGGGCGGCATGATACTCTTTGTTGAAGCAATAAAAATGCCGGGCAAGGGCAAACTGATCCTGACAGGACAGCTCGGAGATGTTATGCAGGAGTCAGCAAAGGCAGCAATGTCATATATCAAATCCAATTATAAGAAATTCAATATTGATATAGAGGAATTTGAGAAATACGATCTGCACATACATCTTCCGGAGGGAGCCATACCCAAAGACGGTCCTTCTGCAGGCATC
Organism: Caldifarciminota bacterium; assembly: GCA_034189245.1. Lineage (GTDB taxonomy): Bacteria > Hydrothermota > 32-111 > 32-111 > 32-111 > JAXHVG01. The sequence goes on along the minus strand of JAXHVG010000126.1, from coordinate 4,654 downwards.
ACATTGGCTACAGCAATTGTGTCCGTACTTTCGGGTATTCCCGTAAGACATGATATTGCAATGACAGGCGAACTGTCACTGAGGGGCAAGGTCCTTCCCATAGGCGGTGTAAAGGAAAAGGTAATTGGAGCAAAGCTTGCCGGAATAAAGGAAATCATAATACCCGAACAGAACAAGAGGGATCTTGATGATATTCCGGATAATACACTGAAGGGCATGGATTTCCATTTTGTAACGAAACTGGACAGTGTTTTTCAGCTGGCTCTTTTAAAAAAGGGGGATAAGAAATGAGAGCAAGATTATTGATTCTCTTAATTGTAATGGCATTATTTGCAAATGCATCAACTGCAGAGAGTATTATTGGAAGATGGGAGAGTTTTTCCGATACACTTACAGATTACACATGCAGGCTTCACAATGATCTTGTTAAGGGCAACGAGACATCCTCTATTATATGGGAGTACAGATATCTTGAACCCGGTTATATCTATATGGAATCCATTGATGGTGACAGGCTCGGATCAAAGGCATTTTATGATCCCGAAACCGAGAAGGTGACAGGAAGAAGAGGCGGAATGCTCCGGTTTGTCAAACTGACGCTTCCCCTGACCAATTCCCTTGTGCAGAATTTAAGGGGTATAACAATAGCCGAGTCACCGTGGTTTCATGTAATGGACAGATTGGGGCGTATGCTGGAGTCAGACACTGAAGTAACCACAGGTACAGAGGATCTGGACACATTGACAGCTGATTATATTGAGATAAAAAAAATCCCTGCTGAAGAATTCGGATTTACAAGAGCTAAGATACTCTTTGCACCTTCAGGAAGAATAATCGGATTCAAACACTATGAGAATGGTGTTATGGTTGAGGATGTTCTATACACGGATGTGAATATAAATACCGGATTGAAGAAAGAAGATTTAATGGTCAAGTAGGAGGTAATTATGCTGAAAGGATGCTGCACTGCACTCATAACACCTTTCAATGATAATTCAGAAATAGATTTCAAGCAGTATATAAAGCAGATAAACAGACAGATAGAAAACGGGGTATCCGGCATACTGTCATGCGGGACAACAGGAGAAGCGCCTGCCCTGTCAGACAATGAACTCTTTGAGGTGATTGAAACAGCAGTAAAAACAGCAGACAAGAGGGTTTATGTTATTGCAGGCACAGGTACGAATAATACATCCAAGACAATTGCAAGAACCAATAAAGCAGGTGAAATAGGGGCTGATTATGCCCTTGTAATAACACCCTATTATAATAAGCCATCGCAGAGAGGATTGTACGGGCATTTCAAGGAAGTGGCGGAAAAGACCGATATGGATATTGTTATATACAATGTGCCGTCCAGAACAGGTGTCAATATTGAACCGGATACAGTGGCAGCACTTTCAGAGATAGACGGCATTATCGGCATAAAGGAGGCATCGGGGTCCATTAATCAGACAACGGAGATTCTGATGAAATCAAGTGAGGGATTCCGTGTCATGTCAGGAGAGGACTCAATTACCCTGCCCATGATGTCCGCAGGGGCAAGCGGTGTAATTTCCACAATATCAAATGTAGTCCCTGACCTGATGCAGTCACTCTTTGAATTATACTATTCCGGTCAGACAATGGATGCCACAGTTCTTCACAGGAAACTCTATCCGCTTGCACGGGTGCTCTTTATTGAAACAAATCCCATACCGCTCAAATTCGCGATGAAACATCTCAAACTGGACAGAGGCAATGTAAGACTGCCACTGGCAGAACTCTCTGAGTGTTTCAGGGACAAGGTAACAGATGTGCTTGCAGGATACAAGATAAAGGGATTATAATGAGAGTTGTTCTTAAAATCAATAATATGCATTCCCGGATGCATGCAGCTGAATCACGGATAATACAGGGGTAAGGAATAAAATGAATATAAGAAGCAGTGTTTTTGCAGGCAGGTTTTATCCTGCAGACAGTTCTGAACTAAAAAGGAACATAGGCGCAATGATTGAAAAAGCGAAGAGGAATAGAGACAGTGCATTGAAGACAGGTATTGTCCCGCATGCAGGCATTATATATTCCGGCTGGACTGCAGCCCATCTCTATTCAATGATTGATCCTGAGGCATATGAACGCATAGTTTTTATAGGACCTTCCCATCATCATCTATTCAGCGGGTTTGCTGTGACTGATTATGATAAGTGGAATACACCCCTGGGACCTCTTGATATAGACAGGGATTTCCAGGAGGGTCTGATCTCCGGTTCAATTATCAAAGATAACAGGGTGCATGATAATGAGCATTCCCTTGAAGTTCAGATGCCGTTTGTAAGATATATTGCAGGTGATAAACTGAAGGTCGTCCCCATTCTTATGGGCAGGCAGGACAGAAAACATATCAATATCATGCTTGAGAAGATTGCAGAAATGAATACAGAAAATACGCTCTTTATAGCATCATCGGATCTGTATCACGGTTATGATTATGATGAAGGAAATGATATTGACAATAATACAATAGGGGAAATTGAACAGAACAGCATGAAGAAATTCATGGATTATTTTGTGGATATGGAATCGGAGAATACTGCCTGCTGCTGCGGTGGTGGACCAATAGGCATAATACTGGGAATAAACAGAATGAATAATCTGACTGTTAGATTACTGAATCATTCAACAAGCAGTGATATTGCAGGTGATTATTCCGGATACAATGTAGGTTATGCTGCATTCGGGGGATTTGGCAATGGAAAGAAGTGAAAAACTCTATCTGCTGGAGACTGCAAGAGCAGCCATTGAAGCGCATATATACGGAAAGGATATAAACCCTGCACTTCCTGATTCGCATATTCTCAGGGAGGAAATGGGCGTATTTGTAACATTGAAGAAGAATGAAGATCTGCGCGGATGCATAGGATATATAGAGGGGGTTGAACCACTCTACAGGGCTGTAATCACAATGGCTGTAAAAGCCGGTTTCCATGACCCCCGTTTCCCTCCTCTGAGCAAAGATGAGCTCAATGCAGTGAATATTGAAATATCCGTGATGACACCTCTGAGGAAAATAGACAGTATCAGTAAGATCAATGTGGGGGAACACGGTATATATCTAAAGAGGGGCTATGCCTCCGGACTGCTCCTCCCCCAGGTTGCGGTTGAATGGGGGTATGACAGGGATCAGTTTCTCTCGTCAACATGCATGAAAGCTGGAATGGGACGGGACTGCTATAATGACCCTGAGACAGAGATATACATATTCAGTGCGGAAATATTCAGTGAAGAGGAGATGTACGGTGACTAAAGTAATGATAATAGGCAGTGGCGGCAGAGAGAGTGCACTGGCCTGGAAATTGATTAATGAGGATATTGATGTATTTGCATATCCGGGCAATCCGGGCATATTTGTCACCGGTAAATACGCTGATATATCGGGGCATTTTGATTCAATAAAGGATTTTGCACTTGACCGGAATATTGACCTTGTTGTTATCGGCCCTGAACAGTATCTTGCAGACGGCTTGACGGATTATCTCAGAGAGCACAATATTGATGTATTCGGCCCCTCCTCACAAGCAGCGAGGATTGAGACAGATAAATCCTATGCCAAGGAATTGATGCAAAGAAAGAATGTGCCCACTGCAGATTACACTGTAGTTGAGTCCCGTGATCAATTTGACAATGAGATAGAAGAGAGGGATTATCCCTATGTGGTTAAGGTCTCAGGTCTTGCCGGCGGTAAAGGCGCTTATATTATCAAGAGCAGTGAAGATCAGGAGAGGGCAGTTAAAGAGATATTCAAGGAGAAGAGGTTCAGGGATGCTGCGGGCAGGATTATTATTGAGGAGTTCATGGAAGGGACTGAAGCATCACTCTTTGTAATAACAGATTCTGTTAATGCAGTCCCCATGCTTCCGGCTCAGGATTACAAGAGGGCTCTGGATAATGACAGGGGCCTCAATACAGGGGGAATGGGTTCCTATGCACCCTGTGATTTTGTTGATAAACAGGTCCGCAACAGGATAATGAACACAATAATAAAGCCGGTGCTGGATGGACTTAAAGAGGACGGCTCACCATTCCGGGGACTGCTCTACTGCGGGCTTATGATAACCGGAGAAGGACCAAAAGTGGTTGAGTTCAATGCGCGTTTCGGTGATCCGGAGACCCAGTCCATTCTGCCTCTTATGAAAGACAATCTCTACCCATTGCTCAAACAAGCTGCTGCCGGCACTCTGGACATTGAATCAATAAGCTTTGCAACCGGAGCAGCTGTTACAGTGATAATTGCTTCAAAGGGATACCCCGGGCAATACAGAAAGGGAGAGGAGATAAAGATAGACTATGGCGCACTGGATGAAAATATAGAGATATTTCAGGCAGGCACAATGCTTGAGAATAATAAGCTTATTGCTTCAGGCGGGCGTATAATCGGCATAACTGCTACAGGCAAGGAACTCAATGAGGCAGTGGAGAGTGTGTATGGGAATATTGCCAAAATTACTATAAACAATTCCTTCTACAGGAAGGATATTGGAAAGAGGGCACTCAGATGAAAAAGATTACAGTATCTGTTCTTCTCTTAATGTACATTATATGCCTCAATGGTTTTACTGTATATATCGTCAGTTCGGGTGAAAGCGAAACAACGGGTGAATTCATTGAATCATTC
>JAXHVG010000125.1:0-3382 GCA_034189245.1 Caldifarciminota bacterium | reverse complement strand
GACCTCTGCACTGTCTCTGTCAATATCCAGTATGAGGCTGTCCCTGAACATCATGAAAGGTTCCGGGGATAATTTCTCATTTGAATTGAGACAGACCACAGAGATGGATTTAATACTGAAAAAATCCGTCTTGGCAATGAACACCCTTGCCCCTGCGTAAATAATAAACAGTATGAAACACAGCAGCAGAAGCCTCAGTGTGAAAATCTTCACATTATTCTTCACCCTTGTCATTTTCTTTCTGCTCTTTTTTTTCTTCCTGAAGAGGACCTCGGTATTATTAGAATAACTCAACTTCATACTCCAGTTCAATATTGAATTCCTTCATAATTCTCTCTCTTACAATATCCCCCAGTCTGAGGAAATCATCAGCAGTGCCGCTGCCCCTGTTGATGAAGAAATTGCAGTGTTTTTCGGAAACATATATATCATTTACGGAAAATCCCCTCAGCCGGCATCTGTCTATCATTTCCCATGCCTTGAGACCGCCGCCCGGATTCTTGAAAACTGAGCCGAGTGTTTTACCCTGCGGCTGACTGTTTTCCCTGATACCCGAGACCCTGTCTATCTCCTCAATAATACTTTTCTTATCCCTGGGAGTGACACTCAAATAAGCGAACAGGATTGTATCACTAATGCCCTCTCTGTATGAGAAATCAGAGGGGGAGATATCCCTGTATCCCTCCGGTGTTTCAATACCTGTGAGCCGGTCAGATATTGATATGCCGAATGCACCGGCATTATTTCTTATCATACCGCCTATTGTCCCCGGTATGCCCGAGAGTTTCTCAAGTCCGCCGAAATTGTCGTCAGCAATAACAGATATGAGCCGCATGATTGTATTGCCTGCTCCCGCTTTGGCTTTATTCTTCTCTCTGTCAATCTCAATATGGTTGAAATGTCCGCTGAGTTTCATGAATTTGATACTGTAATTGCTCTTTGTAAAGAGTATATTGGAGAGATTCCCCAGTATTTTAAATTGCCGGGCATTATTCATATCATCAGGGTTTTCTGCAATATAGAGTTTATCAATATAGGGACCTATATTGATATATGACAGCTGGGCAAGATTTACATGTTCTCTAATTCTCATTGCTCAATTCCTCCTTGAGCATTTGGGAGTATTTATTTATATCACCCGCACCCATGAATAAAAATATTGTATTGTCCCCTGCAAAGTCCCTGAGAAAATCGGGCAGTTCCTCCTTATTCTCAATATAGTATATATTGCTGCCCTTGTATTTTACTGTCTGATCAAAGAGCGTCTCCCCTGTGACATTCTCCATCGGCTCTTCCCTTGCAGGATAGATATCTGTTATTACAGTAATGTCAGATGTGGAGAGAATCTCGGCAAATTTATCCAGCAGTTTCATTGTCCTGCTGTACAGATGGGGCTGGAATACAGTGACTATTCTGTAATCCCCCATATTCCGGGCTGAATTGAGTACTGATATTATCTCTTTAGGATGATGTGCATAATCATCAACAATGAATATGCCCCGGGCATTGTTCTTGAATATCACATCAAATCTTCTGCATACACCTTCAAATTCCCTGAGTGCTTTCCTGATTGTCTCAAATTCTATGCCCAGTTCAAATCCTGCGGAAACTGCTGCAAGTGAATTGAGTATATTATGCTGGCCCGGTACATTGAGCTCTATCTTTCCGCGATACTGATTGTCAACACTAAGTTCATAGGATGAGCCGAGAGGAGTCAGTTCAATACCCGATGCCCTGACCTGGGCTTTCCGGTTAAAACCGTATCCCACAGCTCTTCTGTCAATATTTTCTACAGTGTCAGATGCATTCTTGTCATCACTGCAGTATATGATGAGACCCTCAAATGGAATTGTTTCAACAAAGTGCCTGAAATGCTCCTTTATCTCATCAATACCATTGTAATTATCCAGATGGTCAATATCTATATTGGTGATTACTGCAATATCAGGCAGCAGTTTGATGAATGATTTATCACTCTCGTCTGCCTCAGCAACAATATAATCACCGCTTCCCAGCTGTGCATTATTGTTCTTCATTGATTTTACTATACCGCCGACAATGACAGTGGGGTCCATTCCCGCTGTCTCAATAATACTTGCTGTCATTGATGTTGTGGTTGTTTTCCCGTGTGTGCCCGATACAGCTATGGATTTCTTCAGGCGCATTAATTCAGCAAGCATCTCAGCTCTGGCAATCACAGGTATATTATTCCTGTGGGCTTCTTCAATCTCGGGATTATTCTCATGTACTGCTGACGAGAATACAACAATATCCGCCTTTTCAATATTCCGCCCGTCATGGGAGTATCTTATCTTGATGCCTGCATCCTCAAGCCTGCGCGTGATTGCCGACTGCCTGATATCAGAACCTGTTATATTGTAACCCATTCTGTTCAGTACTGCTGCAATGCCGCTCATCCCAATACCGCCTATTCCTATAAAGTGAATATTATTTACATCCTTAAACATTCCATTATTGTCCTTTCTATAATATTGACTGTATTTTCCTTTTCCTTTCGGGCAGTACCTGAAGGCAGTGCCTTCAGTATTTCTTCTAATGTCTTGCTGTTTACCTTACTCTCTTCAATAACCGTTATTTCCTCATAATTATCCGCTGCATAATAAGCATTCTTCAACTGATGGGAACCGGCAGAATGGGGCAGGGGAATCAGAACAGAGGGTTTGCCTGTATTGATTATCTCTGCTATTGACAGAGCTCCGGCTCTTGAAATGATTATATCAGCTGATGCATAGAACAGTCCCATATCATTCCTGAAACCCAGGACTTTCATATTCTTACTCTCATCAAAGTATGATCTGTAATTGCCTGCAAGCAGAATGATGTTGTACCGGTCAATTTCCTTCAATGCTCCTATTACCCTCCTGTACATATCAAGTGCACCCTGGCTGCCGCCTGTTACGAGTATTGTCTTCCTTGAATTATCAAAGAAATGCTCCGGTCTGAAATTGCACGGTTCGGATCTTTCGGGAATGGGGTGACCGCTGAATACGCGTTTTGCCCTGCCAGGCAGTCTGAATTTGCTGCCAAATCCGGTAAACACTATAGGAGAAAAGAATGAGAACAGTTTTATTGTCCTGCCCGGAATAATGTCCTGCTCCATCAGGAATATCGGGGTGTTTGTCAGGAGTCCTGCAATACCTGCAGGTATGCCTGCATAACTGCCCATCATCAGTATGGAGGTTATATTCCGTGATATAATGAGGGAAGCTGCATCAACAGTCCCGTTTATTATACCCGGGATGGAGGTGAGTTTCAGATTCTTCAGTTTTACTGTAAATGGCTCAATGCCCATATTGCCGTATATTGTTCTTTCAATATCCCTATCTCCGCATATATACAGGGGGCTGAAGTATTCCATCTG
>JAXHVG010000124.1:0-2575 GCA_034189245.1 Caldifarciminota bacterium | reverse complement strand
GGAAAGAAGATCTATATAGAGCAATTAAAGAAGATAGATTATGACAGAAGTATAACAGACAGGGAGTTTGAGACCTACAAGGGCGTAATAGGCACCAAAGAGGAATACGAGAAACTGCTCAAGCGTAAACCAACAAGGAAAAAGAGCAAATATAATGAAAAGAGAAAAGAAGCATTGAGTGAATCTCTAAGGATTTTACTAGAAGAACATGGACTTACAAGAATAGTATTTTTCAGGAAACGAACTCCTGAAGAGAAAGAGAAGGTAAAACAAATAATGAAGTCGCTTCTTTTGGAGGGTTATAAGCAAGCGGATATAGCAAGAGAACTAAAATTAAGCAATTCAATGATATACAAGATGCTGAATATTGAAAAATATTCGTAAAGAATGTAAAGGACCGTCCCTGGGATTTGGATTTTCTTCTATTTAAATGTCTCCTTGACAAAGGGAAGCGGGAATATATAATTAAATATCAATTAAAAGAGGTTAATATATGTTTAGAATAATGGCAAAAGCCAAAATACACAGAGCAGCAATTACATTTACTGATATTGATTATGAGGGCAGTATCTCCATTGACAGGGATTTTATGGACAAAGCCGGGCTGCTTGTCGGAGAAAAGGTCCTGGTAATTGACATCAATAATGGCAAAAGGTTTGAAACCTATGTTATTGAAGCTCCCGGGGGCAGCAAAGAGATAGGGATCAATGGCGGTGCAGCAAGACTGGTCAATAAAGATGACAGATGCATAATACTCTCATTTGCAATGTTCAGTGAAGAGGAGCTCAAGGACTACAAACTCAATGTAATTGTTATGAATGAAAGGAATCAAATAATAGATGAGTTTACCAAAAGAATACAGGACTCTGCTTAAACGCAAGCACATTGATACGCGTATAAAGGGTTTCCTGGATTCCAAGAGGCATATACACACAATATGTAATGAGGCACTCTGTCCCAACAGGGGCGAATGCTTCAGCAATTCAACTGCCACATTCCTCATTATGGGTGATATCTGCACAAGGAATTGTGCATTCTGTGCTGTGAAAAGCGGTTCTCCCGGTACACTTGACAGGAGGGAGATTGATGAGATGATAGAGGCAATCCGTCTTATGGGATTGGATTATATAGTTATAACATCTGTAACAAGGGATGATATTGAAGACGGGGGAGCCGGCTATTTCAATGAAACTGCCGCGAGACTCAAATCAGTATTCCCAGACCTGAAAATTGAGATGCTTGTTCCAGATTTCAGGCAGGACCTCAGCAATCTTTCAAATCTGGGTACAGAGAATATAGATGTGTTCAACCATAATCTTGAGACAGTTCCCGGGCTTTATAAGAGAGTAAGAACCGGTGCGGATTATACATTCTCACTGTCAATGCTGAAGAGAGCCAAAGATATGGGTTTTATAACAAAAACAGGAATCATGCTCGGACTCGGTGAGACCATTGAGGAGATTGACTGTCTCTTTGAGGACATAGCAGGATATGCCGACATTCTCACAATAGGACAGTATATAAAATCAGATAAGAATAATGCTGAGGTTGTTCATTACTATACAGCTGATGATTATTCCATGATGAAGGACAGGGCAATTGCAGCAGGTGTGAATAGGGTTGTATCAGGTGTATTTGTGCGTTCATCATATAAAGCAAAAAAAACTTACGAGGAGCTGAAAAGTGTCTGAAAATATAATATTCCTCAGTAATAAAGGCGGTGCTGGCAAGAGCACCATTATCAGTAATATTGCTCACAGTTTAGCGGGAAAATACGGAAAGAAGGTCGGCATACTGGACCTCAACTTCACCTCCCCTATGATTGCTCATTATCTCGGTGTGCAGGGTTCAAGGATGGAGATAAGGAATAAATCTATTGTGCCTGTATCAGTTACCAATAATCTCTCAATAGTATCCAATGAGTTTTTCATTGAGAAGAAGGATTATCCTGTTGTGATGCGATATTATATGCATGAACTGCTTGTTAAACAATTCATAGAGGATACGGACTGGGGTAATCCGGATTATATACTGATAGACACACCGTCGGTTTTTACAAATGCAATCATGGAAGTCCTTGACAGAAAGGATTATGCTCATAATGCAATAATAGTAACTACATGTGAAAGAGCATCCGTTACCAGTTTGAAGCGCATTATGAGTTTTATGCAGCAGTATTCCATTGAACTGAAGGGTATTGTTGAGAATATGTTTGAAGTGAAATGCCCGGGCTGTCATAACAGAACAGAACTGTTCTTCCATACTGATTTTGAGGAATATGTGTCCTCAAATAACATAGATGTTATTGCAAAATTGCCCTTTGACAGAGGCCTGCTTGAATCTTCAAATAAGGGCAGCCCCTTCTTTGAGGAACATACCAATGACAATGTCAGGATATTCAATCATATTGCCGGTTCCATAGTGAAAGAGAAAGAAACAGATGAATGATAATATCGTTGTTTCACAGGTATTGCTCAGGAAATACAGTAATCCATTTGAATATATAGCTAAGGCAGCAGACAAGGTTGAGCTGAGAGTCTCTGATATAATAGAGAGTGACAGTCCCGGAAATATT
>JAXHVG010000123.1:0-2453 GCA_034189245.1 Caldifarciminota bacterium | reverse complement strand
TGTTAAGCAATAATATGATTTATGACCTTATAAATCAGTTAAATTAATATATGGCATAATTTAAAAAATATTTCGGGTAAATAAATGTCTACAAATTCAACATACGTCCTTGGGATTTGGATGAGTGGTTTGACAAAATAAGGGGAAAGGGACGGATATTGAATATAATATTGGAGAAGCAGGAGAGAAGAAGATTATTGACAGGAGTGCTCTAATGATTACACTGATAAAAAAGTGAGGTTATTATGAAAGAATGCGTTTTTGACATAGAAACAGCAGGTTATGAGTGGGACAGTATTGATGACGGCATCAAGGATATACTGATTGACAAATTTGACGGTATAGAGAATGCGAAGATGCAGCTCGGTCTCAATCCATTGATTTCCAAGATCATTGTCATATCCATGCTTGATATATCAAACAGGAAGATATACACATTCATGGAACCTGTTGAGAGGAATCTCTTTGAGGGTGATTCCCAGAAGGAACTAGATGGTGATTATGAGATAATCATAAGAACTGGTGATGAAAGGACAATTCTGGAGTATTTCTGGGAGGCAATAACAAAGTACAAGAAATACATAACATTCAATGGCAGGCATTTTGACATACCCTTCATTATATACAGGTCCATGTATCACAGATTGAAACCCACGAGAAAACTTATGACAAACAGGTATTATGCGGATACGCATTTTGATATATATGATATGCTTACATTCTACGGTGCTGCATACGGTCATTCACTGGAGATGTGGTGCAGAACAATGGGGATAACCAATCCCAAAGAGCAGGGTATAAGCGGAGCAAATGTAGGCAAGTATTACAGGGAAGGCAGGATAAAGGAGATTGCCCAGTACTGCAACAGGGATGTAATTGCCACTGCCCAGCTGTATGACAGGATAAAGGATTATTTCTAAAATAAAGGAGTAACTCTATGGCAATAGTAAAACCATTCAAGGCAATAAGACCCAAGAAGGATGAGGTGGGCAAAATAGCAAGCCCTCCTTATGATGTGATGAATTCAGAGGAAGCAAGGGAGTATGTAAAAGACAAACCATTGTCATTCATGCATGTTGTCAAACCGGAGGTGGATCTGCCTGAGGATACTGACATATATGACGAAGCAGTGTATAATAAAGGCAGGGAGAATCTGGACAGACTCATTGAAGAGGGACATCTTATTCAGGAAGACAAGGATGCACTATATATTTACAGACAGAAGATGAATGAACACGAACAGACAGGTATTGTTGCCTGCGCATCTGTTGATGATTATATCAATGATATAATCAAGAAACATGAGCATACGAGGGAAGTCAAGGAGAATGACAGGTCAAAGCATGTGGAGACACTCAATGCAAATACAGGTCCTGTCTTTTTAACATACAAATCCCGGGAGAGTATAAAGGATATTATCAATGATTTTATCAATGATAATGAGAGTACCTATGATTTCACTGATGAACTGGGTGTAAGGCATATACTGTATGTTGTTGATGACAATAGTGTCATAGAAAAATTAACAGAGGCATTTGACAGTATTGATTATCTGTATGTTGCAGACGGCCATCACAGAAGTGCAGCAGCTACCAGAGTTGCAGAGAAGAAGAGGGAAGAAAATCCCGGTTACACAGGCAATGAGGAGTTCAACTATTTCCTCTCTGTCATATTCCCTGATGATGAGATGCTCATAATGGATTACAACAGGGCAGTGAAGGACCTGGGTGAACTGACTGAAGATCAATTCATGGACAGTATATCGGAAAAATTCTCAATTGAAGAAAATGACGGCAAATACAGTCCTGAGGGCAGACATTATTTCGGCATGTATATAAATGGTAAATGGTATAAGCTCAAGGCAAAGGAAGATATCATTGACAGTGATCCGGTCAAATCACTGGATGTATATATTCTTCAGGAGCATCTCCTCTCACCAGTGCTCGGCATAGGAGACCCCCGCAAGGATGAAAGGGTGAAATTCATTGGCGGCATAAGAGGGCTTGAGGAACTGGAGCGTCTTGTTGACAGCAGCAAATTCAAGGTTGCATTCTCCATGTTTCCGACATCAATAAGGCAGCTGATGGAAGTGGCTGATGCAGGAAGGGTGATGCCCCCCAAATCCACATGGTTTGAACCTAAATTGAGAAGCGGACTCTTTACCCACAGATTGTCATGATTGAAGAGAGAAGAATCTGTAAATGAGCTTGGGAGTGACAGATAGGGCATTGATAATCGGCTCTGGCGAGAGCATGGACCTGAATTCAATAAGGGATTATCAGTATATTATTTGTGCTGACGGCGGTTATCATCATATTGAGGGAAAAATCAAACCCGATATTATCATTGGTGATTTTGATTCAGTGAGCCCCTGCAATCTGCCTCCGGGCATTGAAACAATGCGCTTTCCCGAAGACAAGGACAATACGGATACTGAGCTGTGTATTATCCAT
>JAXHVG010000122.1:0-5012 GCA_034189245.1 Caldifarciminota bacterium | reverse complement strand
CTATAAGAACAGGGCGAATTCTGTTGCAATGTTCACCAATGCAGGTGATGTCATTGGCGAGAGGAATTACAGTGAGAAGGGTGAAAATAGGGGCGGAGGCGGTGCAGATGAGCGTTTCAGGGCTGAATTCCTTTCACTAGTTCATTATAACGGTATTTTGGAAACAGATGAGAACGGCAGGGCTGCAGCAGCAATAAAACTCCCTGACAATCTGACAACTTTCAGGATAATGGCAGTAGCAGGCAATAAAGAGAAATTCGGCAGCAGTGAACATGATATAACTGTCAGCAAAACACTGATGATAACACCCAATATGCCTTCATTTGTAAGGCCGGGTGATTCATTCAAGGCGGGCTTTATTGCAGTTAACAATGCTGAACAACCATTAAGCATAGATGTTGAGGCTCAGACAGAACATATTGAGATAAATAAGGGGAATAATGACATAATACTGCCTGCAATGAACAGGGAGCCAATTTATTTTACATTCAATGCAGATGATGTGATGAATGATTCATGCAGGTTCAGATTCTCCGTATCAGGCGGTACGTATGAGGACAAACTGCTTCTTGCAATACCATTCAGGAATCCGCCTGTTACTCATGTAAATGCATTATGTGGTACTACGGATTCAGTTGAAGTGCATTATGTGAAGAAGCCCTCAGATTATCTGGAGAATTCTCTGAAACTGGATATCGGTATGTCATCAACAGGCATGAATGATCTCAAGGAAGCTACAGCGTATCTATTCCATTATCCATATGGATGCCTGGAACAGCGGACTTCATGCATACTGCCATATGTTCTGTTGAAGAGGGAAATTATCAGCAGTTTTGAACTGACAGAGATAAGCAGCAGCAGTATTAATAATATGGTCAATACGTATCTGAAAAATCTTTATATGTATCAGAAAGCAGACGGGGGATTCGGCATATGGACAGATTCAAAGTATTCCAATCCGTATCTCTCATGTTATGTCTGTCTTGTAATGCATTATGCAGAGGATGCAGGTTATAAACTGGATAACAGTGTCACAGAGAAAGCGCTTGGGTATATGGAGGACCTGATAAACGGCAGAGCAGGACGTACATTCTACTGGAACCATTATTCTGAAAGTACGAAGAGAACAATAAAAATAATGGCAATGGCAGTGATGTCACAATTCGGCAAGAATACGGATAATTATGTTTCACAGTATAAGCAATACATAGAAACAATGAACACGGAGCAGCTTCTGTACTATACAATGTCATTGAAGAAGAACAAATATGCAGATGAGCTGAAACGCATCAATGAAAGGCTTAAGGGTATGCTCACAGTTGAGAGCCGTACAGTGCATTTCGGTGAAACAGAAGGCGATAAGTGGATATACTTTGATTCAGTCAAGAATACTGCAGCAGGCCTCATGGCATTGCTCAGAATTAATGGCAAAGAAACGCCCTATGCGTATCAGATCATTACATGGATGCTGAGGGAAAGAAAGGAAAACAAGTGGAGGACAACACAATCCAATGCTTATGCCTTAATGGCAATAACAGAGTATTTCAATACATATGAAAGCGAGGAACCTGATTTCACTGCAAAATTGCTTATAGACGGCATTGAATCAATGAACAGACAGTTCAGGGGGTATGACAGCAATATATATAATTACTCCATTGATGAATCCGCTATAGAGAATGATGAAGCAAAGATATCATTTGTAAAGGAAGGAAGCGGCTTGCTATACTATCAGATGATGCTGTCATTTGTTCCAACAGGCAAGACAAATGCAGAGGATTACGGCTTTTCTGTGAAAAAGGAGATAATACCGGTCAATGAGAATATAAAGGGTATTGTAAAGGGAGAGAAATACTGGGTTGTTTTAAAGATCAATACACCCAAGGACCGGCTTTATGTTGCTGTGGATGATCCATTGCCTGCCGGTTTTGAGATAATCAATGCCGCATTTAAGACAAATGAGAATATTAAAACAGGCAATGCATATAACTGGTATTATGGTTTTAACCACAAGGAAATATACTATGACAGATTTCTCCTCTTTGCTGATTATCTGACAAAGGGGAATCACGAATACAGATATCTGGTTAAGGCCAAATTCACCGGCGATTTCCATATGCCGCAGACCAAGGTTTCAGAGATGTATACGCCGGAGGTATTTGGAACCACATCGGGAGATATTATAGAGATCAGATGAAGAAAAAGCATTATATATTACTGATTACAGGTATCATTGTTATAGGCAGTATTGTTATTTTATTGCTGCCGCCTTCCCGCTTTAACCTAAGGGGCAGTTTCCGCGAATCAAAACGCATATATGACAGGAACGGTATACTGCTTAGGGAGATAATCGGTGACGAAGGCGGAGTCATGCGATGGGCATCTGTAGATAGTATTAACACGTTCATGATTGAAGCTGCTATATTTTCAGAGGACAGGCATTTCTACTCACATCCCGGAATAGACATCGGAGCCCTATTGAGAGCTTTTACCCAGCTGATTACAAAAAGACGTTTTATATCAGGCGGTTCAACAATTACTATGCAGGTGGCGCGCCTGTCATATCCTATAAGACATTGGAATACATTCATGCGTAAAATAGCAGAGATAATGCTTGCATTAAAAATTGATCTATGGCTGACAAAGGACGAAATCATGGAGATATACCTCAACAGGGTGTATTTCGGCAATATGCTGTATGGAATAGAGGCAGCATCTCAATGCTATTATGGGAAAAGCCCTGCAGAATTATCAGAAAAGGAGGTCTTGATACTGATCAATTCAATACAAGCTCCATCAACATGCAATCCATTACATACACAGAAGATTATAAAAAAGGCAGACAGGATGGCGCAGATGATGTACGAAAATGGACTGATGGATGATTCTCAGATGCGCAGTTACTCAAAGGAAAGCAATGATGCCATGCCGATACACTTTACTTTCAGAGCACCTCATGTCACAGACAGGATTATATATGAAATGAATGGCAGGGAATGGAGAGAGGTCTATTCCACAATAGATATTGAATTGCAGGAGTCATTGGAGAAGACAATAAAAACAACATTGAAACAATTTGAAAACAGAAATCTCAGTAATGGCGGAATCATTGTGATACATGCACAGAGCGGGGCAATATTGGCGCTTGTCGGTTCAATGTCCTACTTTGATGACAGTATAGACGGACAGTTCAATACTGTATACGGTTTTCGTTCGCCCGGCTCTTCACTGAAACCGTTTACCTATGCACTTGGACTTATGAACGGATATAATGCATGTACGATGATTAAGGATGAACCATTGTATTTCAGTGAGCCGTTTGGTGACTACAAACCGGAGAATTATGATTTTAAGTTTCATGGTGATGTACCTTTTAGGCAGGCATTGGGATGTTCATACAATATACCTGCAGTCAAAGTCCTTAACAGTATTGGATACAATAAATTATACACAATACTCATGAAAATGGGGTTTAATAATCATGGTCATAAAGCAGAACATTACGGTTTGGCAATCACATTGGGCAGTATGAGTGTGGACCTGTATCATCTGGCAAATGCATATACACTGTTCCCCAATCTCGGAGTTATGAAGAAAGCACGCCTCATTGACTCTGTTCTCACTGTGAGCAATAGTGTGGAATATATGAAAAGCGATTCAATAAGGATCATACCTCAATGGACTGCATTTATTATTGCTGACATACTTACAGACAATAATGCCCGCATGCCTGCATTTGAAGAGGAGAATCCCTTCAAATTGCCATTCTATGCAGGAGTAAAGACAGGCACTTCCAAGAATTATAAGGATAATCTGTCATTGGGATTTACCGGTAATTATGTTATTGGTGTCTGGGCAGGGAACAACAACAACCAGCCAATGTTAAATGTGTCGGGAATAACAGGGGCTGGTGTACTTTTCAGGCATACTGTTATGGAAATGTATGAACGATATGAATTGGGATCAAGGCCGTCAGCACCTGATTCTATTGTATTGATGGATATTTGCACACATACAGGCCTTCTTGCAGGCAGCGAATGCAGGAATACACGTACAGAATATATATATAAATTCAATATTCCCGATGTCTGTCATCAGTGTAGCGGGCATGACAGTAATAATGACAGAAATACATTTATTGAGTATCCGGATAATGGTGATATATTTGTTATTGCCCCGGATATTGATATAAATACACAAGCAATAAGAATAAGTGTGAAGGGTTTAAGAGATGAGGATGAGTTGTTTATAGACGGGACAGCAGTGAGCAGTGAACTCTGGATACTGAAACCGGGAGTGCATATCATTATTGCAAAACGGGATGGTGAGATAATTGACAGTATTCAGTTCGAAGTACGCTGAATTTTTTACGTATTGAAAAAATATAATGAGTATATATGGTTATATGCAAAATAAAAGTCAACCGCCAAATTTGTAAAAGTGCCAGGTTGAATAATATAAAGCGGGAAGAAGTAAGAGTCACGAGACGCGAGACGCGGGACACGATAAATCGGGAACAAGTTCCCTCATGGAAAACGAAAAAAGTATAACAGATAATGACGGAAAGAATGTAAATTTGTAAGAGTGCCAGGTTGACAAAATTACAAATTTGAGCCCAAAAGGTGAAATTAGAAGAATATAATTCAGAATCAAGATCCAAGTTTAAAGATACAAGAAATATGAGTAGTTGGCACAGTAAGATTATCAATGGGAACAGAGATTACTTCAATTGACAGTTTATATTCATTATTGTATAATCAGTGAAAATTAAAGGGAAACATAAAGGTTTGTTTTAATTAATCGGAGGGTTTCAGATGGAATTAGAATTTCTAAATCTAATCCGCAGGAAAATCATAGTAGCTTTATTTTCAGATGATTACTTGATGGATAAACTGGTATTAAAGGGTGGCAGTGCTATTGATCTTGTGTACAAAATAGATCAAAGGAGCTCTATAGATTTGGATTTTTCAATGGAAGATGATTTTAAGAATTCCGAAATGATAACAGCAGGA